>JAIYCS010000130.1 GCA_027487895.1 Sediminibacterium sp.
AATCGATGGGGTCATCTGTGGTACAAATGACTCTCACATTCATTTTACGTATCAAATTTTTGATACTAAAAGCGTCTGTTTGAATTTGTGCACTTGCATTGTCATAAACAAGTTTAGCAGTATTAGCATTTAAAATTTCTTCTATTCCAAAATATCTTTTCAACTCTAAATGCGTCCAATGATAAAGTGGGTTACGCATCGTATAAGGAACCGTAGCTGCCCACTTTTCAAATTTTTCATAATCAGATTTATTACCCGTACAATAAGATTCATCAACACCACTTGTGCGCATGGCTCTCCACTTGTAATGATCGCCGTATAACCAAGCCTGTGTTATATTTTCGAACTTGATATCTTCTGCAATTTGCTGTGGTGACAAATGACAATGGTAATCGATAATTGGCATTTGTTTAGCGTATTCGTTATATAATAACTCCGCTGTTTTTGTTTGCAACAAAAAATCTTCACCCATAAATAACTTACCCATCTCTTTCTAATTTTAATTATAAACTCACTCCACGTTTCCATGGAATAAAATCGTCTTGGTTTAACAATACTGCCTTTGGTGTAATTTCACCACTGGCTGCTTTTATACAATACTCTAAAATCATTTCCCCCATTTCTGGAATTGTTTTTTCTCCAGCGATGATTGGGCTGGTATCAATATCTATAATATCATTCATGCGCTTTGTTAAGGCAGCATTGGTGGACACTTTGATAGTTGGGCAAACAGGGTTGCCTGTTGGCGTACCAAGTCCTGTGGTAAATAAAATTAGCGTTGCGCCACTTGCTGCTTTACCTGTTGTAGCTTCTACATCATTACCAGGCGTACACACTAAATTAAGTCCTGGCTTGGTGGCCGGTTCGGTATAATCAAGTACATCAACTATTGGAGATGATCCTCCTTTTTTTGCCGCCCCCGCAGACTTAATAGCATCTGTTATTAGTCCATCTTTAATATTTCCTGGAGAAGGGTTCATATGAAACCCAGACCCAGCAGCAATAGCAGCTGCGCTATAGGCACCCATGAGTTGAATAAACTTGTGAGCAGCATCTGGATTGATGGTGCGGTCAATTAACTCCTGCTCTACCCCACATAATTCTGGAAATTCTGCCAACAATACTTTAGCGCCAAGTGCCACGAGTAAGTCACTGCAATATCCAACGGCTGGGTTTGCAGAGATGCCACTAAACCCATCACTGCCACCACACTTTACGCCAACGGTTAATTTATCAAGGCCTGCTGGCATTCTTTCTATTTTATTTGCCTCAATTAACCCTTCAAAAGTTTTTTTAATAGCACCATAAATTAAATCTTCTTCAGTTCCTGCATTTTGCTGTTCGAAAATATAAAGCGGCTTATCAAAATTTGGATTGCGTAGTTTAATGTCATTTTCTAAATCTTGCAATTGCAAATTTTGACATCCCAAACTTAATACAGTGATACCTGCCACATTTGGATGATCGGCATAAGCAGCAAGTAGCTTGCTTAAGATGGCAGCATCACCCCTTGTTCCACCACAACCACCCTGATGATTCAGGAATTTTACGCCATCAATATTTTTAAAAACACGGGCTTCTTTTTGAGTTGCCGCTAGCTCGGTTGCATTAAAATCTTGTATCGACTCACCTGCTTCATACGCCGCCAACAACTGCTTTGTAAATGATTTATACTTGTGCGTTACAGCATAGCCCAGCTCGTTGTGAAGCGCTTCACGTATAACGTCTAAGTTTCTGTTTTCGCAAAAAACAGTAGGAATAAATAACCAATAATTAGCGGTACCCACTGTTCCATCGGAACGGTGATAGCCTAAAAATGTTTTGTTTTTATACGCATCAACATTAGGCGGCGTCCATGTGTAATTATAGGGCCTAAATGAGTAGGGCTCTGCAGCATGATGCAAATTAGTAGTAGTCATGCGCATACCAGCAGTAACAGGTATTTGAACTTTTCCTACAAGTACACCATACATTGTAACGGTATCACCAGGCTGCATATCAGACTGGTAAAATTTATGCTTTGCAGCTATATCATCTACTATCTGATAGGTTTCATTTTCATAGGATATACCCGCGCCTGCTGGAATATCTTCTAGGGCAACAATTACATTATCGCTTGGATGAACCTTAATTACTTTATAATTCTGTTTTGTCATATCCTTATTTATTCAACAAAGAAACTAGCACTTTTTTAATAGAACTAGCTTCTATTTTATCAATACAATCAAATACTTGCCTGTTAAAAACATCAGATGCTACCATTGTAGTTTTTGAAGCCAAAGCGTCAATAGCACCAGGGTCATTTTTAGATTTCATAAACAATAAAAACGCCGCAAAACCAAATGATATTAGCGTTGGCGCTTTACCATGCTGCTTCACATATTTATCAACTAAAGGCACTACGCGCATTTGCATTTTAGCAGTGTATTGCACAGCTATATTTACCCACAAATGCTCAATGCTTTGATTTGAAAAACGGTCAACTACCTGCAGAGCAAAACTGCGCGCTTCTTCCATAGAAATATCGCCATCCGCTACGAGCGGAACAATTTCGTCTAATAACATAGAAGATAAAAAATCCTTAAAGGTCTTATCGTTTAAGGCGTCTCGCACTGTTAAAAATTCACTTAAAATGGCTACCCCACAACAAAGCGAATGGGTAGCATTGAGTAAGCGTAATTTTATTTCTTTGTACTTATTAATACTTGGCGCCAAAATAACCCTTGCATCAGCGACCGCAAATGATAAAATAGCAGCTGTTTTTTCATTTGCCGTTTCGATAGCCCATAAGCGGTATGGCTCCGACATAATTGCTAGACTATCTTGGTAGCCTACTTTTTGTTCAAACTGAACCTGCTCATTAGCAGGTAATTTGCCAGGCACAATACAATCTACCAATGAACTACAAAAATCATTGGCGGTATTAACCCAATTAATAAACGCCTCATCCAACCCTTTTAATTTCGCTAATTCAATTACAATTTCTTTAAGCTTGATACCATTGTCACTAATAAGTTCGGTTGGTATAACAACCAATCCAGATTCCATTGAGCCATTAAAGACACGGTAACGCTCCATTAAAAAATGCAGGAGTTTACCTGGAAATGATTCCGGCAATAAAGAATTTGCATCTGAAGCAAGTAGCGTAATACCTACCTCTGTTGTATTAGAAATAATAATTTGAATATCAGGATTGGCAGCACAATCAAGTACAGCCTGCCACTCAGTTTTTGCAGATACAACTCTACTAATAGACGCATTAATAGTTGTGCGCTCTACAGGTAACCCATTTTCAATTCCTTTTTCAAGTAAGGTATACAAACCATCTTGCACTGCATAAGCATCCGTACCTCCTTGATCTGTAGATTTTACAACTACAATTCTTCCATTAAATAAACCTTGCTTATTGGCTTTATCAATAAAATAATCAGGTAAACCTCGTAATAGCACGCCAGTTCCAAACTGCAATACTTTTTCAGGGAGTGCAAACAAAGCATCTGCATTATCAGTATTTATGGTCGCATATGTATTTTTATTCAACATCATGTATCAATTAGTCTTATTTATTTTTTGAAGCCATTTAGGATAATCAACTAGCAGTAATGTAGCAGGCCAGGTTCCATACCAACCATAACCTGTTCGGCGCTCCACTTCTATTTGGCGTAAATCATATTTTTTATCGCTATTACGCCCGCTAAAAAACGGACGGTTGGTTCCTATTTCATAAAACCTCGCCCAAATGGTACTATTGGTATCAGGCAAAATCACCCTGTCTTTACCATTCGGTTCATTTGGGGCGTCAATATCTACATATTTAAAGCCTTTTATTTTTACAGACTCCAACCAATTGACACCTGCCTCAACTGCTGCAATAATTTCTGATGAAGGATTTTTTTGACGCATCAAAAATTTAAGAATACCAACCGACTCCTGTCCGCTAATAGACGCTAATTCAAATTTTCTAGCCATTTCTGGTTGTAATGTATTTCTGTTATACTGGGCACACCATGCCGTTAATTTGCCATCTACTTTAATTTGCGTTCTTAAAATGCAACCTATACCATTTTCTATTGCATCCTTTGCTTTTTGAATAAAAAATGGCTGCACCACCTCAAAGTTTTTTGCACCTTCAATAATGTCCTGCATGATGTTTAACACATTTACCATAGCGTCGTCATTGTAAGTGATTTGACCACGGTAAGATGAAAAATCCGGATAGTATTGTGGCCAGCCGCCTGTAGGGTATTGCGCCTTTAATAAGTAGGCTATTCCTTTTTCGGCAGCTTTTAAATATTTGCTATTTTTTGTTTTTTTATATGCTGTAACGAGGTATCTAATTTCTTTTGTCGTTGCACTATTGTCTATCGTTGGATCATTTTTGAGTGAATCCGCAATGATAGATTTACGCTCTGCGGGGGTAAGTGATTTTTTATAATCAACTTTGATGTCATTAACCGCCTTTGGCCAACCTCCAATAGCTCGCTGGTACAAAAGCATATTTTCTGCAACAGAATCGACGCCTCCATTTTGCAATGAAATCTTTGAATCAACATGCGTTGTATCGGGCATCCATTTGCCGCCAAACAACCAAGAAAGCGTGATGTTTTCTGGCTTCAAATTCCCTTTTGCTGTAGACAAATTATTCGCAAGCCATGAATATGAAGGACCTTCTTTAACTGCATTGTAAAAATAAACGCGGTGACCCCACTTGATTTCATTTTTAGGATTGGATGGATTCAAATAAATAGGTGCATCGGCCATTTCTTTTGCAAACCTTCCGTTCATAATATAAAACTGTGCATCTCTGTGGTATCGGCCCAATTTAAACCCAGGATCACCAGTAAATACACAATTTACAAGTACTGTTTTTGAATCTTCATATTTAGATCCATCATGCCAAATTGCTGCAGTATTTCCATGCGCAATAAAAGTGCAATTTTGAGCCCAGGCCCACCCCCTTGGACAATAAAAATCCACCCCACCTTCCATGATACAATCTTTGAAATAAAAGAAACCATCTTCGGTATTCCAAGGACTCACGGTATCTCCACCAAAGGCTCTAAAAATGCAGTTTTTAGCGGCCAACCGTGTGGTTGTAAAACTACGAAGCGCCATTTGATGCCCATTATTTCTAACTTCTTTTACTGGTTTTAATGTGTCTTTTAGGCAATTGATACGTGCAGGCTCGGGATTATTTTGATTTTCGAAACCATAGGTATTGGTGATGGTTAAATTTTCCAGTGCTATATCATTGGATTTTAAATTGATGGTAGCAACACCCCAATCATCGTCATTTTCGCAGCGCCATATGTCTCTGGCCAGTGAAATAGTTAAGATGGTTGTGTTTTTATCTTCTCCTACTAGGCTTACAAAGTTTTTTTCTACAAATAATTTTTCTTTGTAGACGCCTGCTTTGATATAAATGATTCGTGGTGCACTCGCAGCATCTGGCAAACTATTTAAGGCGTCTTGTATAGAAATAAAATCGGCTCCACCACGCTGATCTACCACAATCATTGACTTATTATTTGCTTGCGCATACAGTACTGCTCCATTGAATTGTACAACAATAGCAACTGTAAAAGCAAGAAAATATAAGCCCGTTTTTTTCAATGTATTATTTTTTTACTGGAATTTGAAATATCAACCATTTTACTAAATCGTTAGCAGCCTGCGCATTTTGATACATAACAGGAAGTTTTCTTCCATCGGTATATTCGTTGTAAAGCCAAGGATCACCGGTTGCAAAAACAGTTCCCTTACCAATTTTGGCGGTTGCAAAAACAACCAAATCTCCTTTTGTTAGAACCGATTTAGCAGGGGCTTTAACTGTGATGGAACAAACTTCTTTCTGATAAATAGTTTGAACGTTTTTAAGTATTTGATGCCCAGAAGGCACATCAATTTTCCCGCCCACATAATCTGTTCCGACTACTTTATTATGGCTATCCTCATTAAAATGAATGCCAAATAAATCAGACAACTTATTAAAAGCAGTAAAATCGGCGTTGGGTTTGTCATTGTGAAATAAAACAAGGACCCCACCGGCTTTTACCCAATTATAAATTTCCTGTGCATCTTTCTCATTCATGTAATTGGGCGTAGGATTGTCTGCTACATTGTCTGCGTCAACAATCATGTATATAGCAGCATTTTTTAAATTGTTCGCTGTTGGCGCTTCAGATAGTGTGCCTGTGCGGAGTCCATTAGAAGTAATTACATTTCCTAAAAAAGAAAACCCATTGTTGTACATTTCAGGCCACTTGTAATGGTATGCGTATTCTACCCCTTTGATATCTTTTTTCTTTTCGGCATTGTAATAATCATCTAATAAAAAAAGCTGCCACTTCCCTGTTTTTGCTGCGGCATGCCACTCCATTTCATTAGCCGCTTGAATAAAAGCACCCACCCCTTTAGGATCATTTACAATTACTTTTTCAGACATGTAATATGCAAAACTCCCATCTCTATAAGGTTTGCCACCAAGCCCGCTCACACTCACGGTTCCTTCTAAATTGGTGTAGCCCTTTTCGTCTGTTTTAATAAACCTTTTTAAAATACCATCATATCCTTTTTTAGAAACTGCTAAATAACTTGCTGGTAAAAAACCTAAACGCACCGCTTTAGCCGTTGCACAAACAAACATAGCACTGGCAGAGGCTTCCAAATAATTAGCCTTTTCATTGGGTAAATTTAAAATGTCGTACCAAAGCCCTGTTGCAGGATCTTGCACTTTTTTAATGGCATCAACCAGGCGTTTTAAAATAGCGATTAGTTCTGCTCTTTTTGGATGTGTAGCAGGGAAATTTTCTAGCACATCAACAAGGGCCATTTCATACCAACCCATGGCCCTGCCCCAAAAATGAGGAGAACAACCGGTTACAGGATTTGCCCATTTTTGTTCTTTACTTTCATCCCAACCGTGGTATAAAAGTCCAGTTTTTGCATCCCTAGCATGCGCTTCCATCCAAATAAATTGATTGGCTATGTCATCAAAAGCTTCAGGTTCATGAAACTGTTTAGCATATGCAGTATAAAATGGCTGACCCATGTATAATCCATCAAGCCACATTTGATAGGGGTATACTTTTTTATGCCAAAAGCCACCTTCCTTTGTGCGTGGCTGTCCTTTTAATTGATCTCTTAGTAATGATGCGGCTTTATAATATTTAGCCTGACCTGTTACATTGTATAAGGTTAATAAAATTCTACCACATAAGATGTTGTCAATATTATAGTCCTGCGCTTTATAAAATTTAATATCGCCGTTTTCTGAAACAAAATAATCCATGCTTTTTTGCATATAAGAAAAATAGACAGGATTGGCTGTTTGTATCCATAAACGCTCGATACCTAGTAAAACAACGCCCTGATCATAGGTCCATTTTGTTGGCTTTGCGGTATCTGCACCAACAGGCTCTTTCCATAAGGTAGCCATAGCAGTAGCTGCCACCTTAGCTGCCATAGATTCAGTTTGTGCATATGCAAAATAGCTGCTTGCAAAAAAAGCGATAAATAGTATTGAAAACTTTTTCATTGAGTGACAGGTTTATTGTTGATAAGAGATACTATTTACTTTCGCACCAAATAAGAATTCATCTTTTTTAATTGCATTATTCCAATTGAGTCCTTTAGTATGAATTGAATGAGTACGGTCACCATTAATGCTAAACACCAACGGAATATTTGGCTCAATAGAAAAATTATTAAAAGTAAGTTTACTGCTGTTTTGGATATATACTAGTGGATTCGCTTGCTGGGTAACGAGTTTAATATTATTAAACTCGATATTTGAACCCTCGGTAATTTCGATACCCTTTTTTGTTGCAAAAACCATATCGCTTAAAACCAAATTACTGATATTCATTTCAGGAATACCTCTTACAAAAACAGCTTTTTCGGCACCATTACAATACACATGATTGAAATAGAAATTTCTAAAAATTGGGGTTGCTTCAGTTACTGGAAGTGTTTGAATCACTGGCATATCTTTTTTCTCGCCCTCTAATGGAACTGGATCTTTTGCAGCATAGTACATGTCAAATAGTACGGCTTCGCCAACAATATCACGCATGGTAATATTTGAGGCGAAAATATTTTCTACAACACCACCCCTTCCTCTGGTGGTTTTAAAACGAAGACCAATATCAGTTCCAATAAATGTACAATTAGATACAAAAATATTATTGGCTCCGCCACTCATTTCACTTCCAATTACAAATCCACCATGTGCATGGTAGACTGTGGTATTAATGGCAATAATATCTTTGGTAGGCATTCCTCTTTTACGGCCTTCTTCATCTCTTCCAGATTTAATACAAATTCCATCATCACCGGTATCAAAATTACAACCATCAATGAGCGCATTGGTACAAGACTCTAAATCAAGTGCATCTGTATTTTGTCCATACCATGGATTTTTTACAGTTACTTTTCTAATAGTGATATGCTTACTCATTAAAATGTGCATGGTCCATGCTGGTGAATTTTCAAACGTAACGCCTTCCAATAAAACATTGGAACAATTTGTGAGCCTGATCATATTAGGTCTTAGAAAATCTCTAATTGGTTCAAATGAAGAAAGCGTAGCACCACCAATCAGCTTCCCAATATTATTGGTGAGCGACCCTTGCAATGCACCAGCAGAAGGGTACCAATTTGTTTTGTCTTCACTCAATACACCACCAGAATTAACGAGGCGCTTCCACTCCGTTTCTGTTACTTTTCCTTTTTTAAGTGGTCGCCAAACTTCACCACCTCCATTAAAAATACCTTGACCTGTAATTGCAATATTTACAGCATTTGTTGCCGAAATAGGTGATTGACACCTAGCTGCTTCAACCCCTTCAAAAGAAGCTACTTTTAAAGGATACTGTGTTCTGTCTTTTGTAAATAAAACCAGGGCTCCTTTTGCGGTATTTAATTCTACGTTGTCAAGTAGCACAATTGGACCCGTTAACCAAAGCCCTGCAGGAATATGAACAATTCCACCACCAGCTTTATTAGCAGCAACAATGGCATTATTAATAGCTACTGTATTTAATGTTATACCATCTTTTACTGCACCAAAAGAAACTACATTAAACGTATCTTTTTTGAAATGCGGCTCGTAAATTTTTGGCAGTTCAAAAGCGTATTTTTCTTTGTGTGCCGAGCGTAATAAATATTTTGAAAGTGCTGGATGTTTTTCCAAAATTTCGGCACAAACAAGTGATGCTATTTGAGCGGCTCCATATTCAGAAAAATGTGTATCATCTTTTTTACCTACCGGCATTACTTTAAAATGATTGGAGTCGATCCATAAAAACATTTTTTTAGAACCTTCTACCCCTTCTTTTTCAATTAATTTTTTGCTGGATGCATGCAGGTCGATCAAAGGAACACGCATAGAGTCCGCTAAAAAACGAACCACCCCAGGATAATCACCATGCTGGTCAACAAACACACCTGCAGCATTAAATTTTCGGCGCATTACCGGTGTTAGCAAAATTGGATTGCCCCCTTTTTTTCTAGTATCATTTACAAAGCGAATTAAATTTTGCTTGTAGATTGTATTGGCTGGCGCAGATCTAATGGAGTCATCTAATTTTGAGTCGTTGTGACCAAACTGAATAAATACATAATCACCTTCTTTCATGTATTTCATCACCGTATCCCATCTACCCTCTTTGATAAAACTTTTTGTACTTCTACCATTAACCGCTAAGTTTTTTACATCCACTGCACCTGAAATATATTGAGGAAACAATTGCCCCCATCCTCTCTCTGGATTATTGGCAAGTGGTTTATCTGCCATGGTAGAGTCACCAATCATAAAAAAAACAACCTTTTTTTCAGGCGACATAAACCCTACTAAAATAATAGCAGCTAATAAGTATACAATTCTTTTCATATGCGTTGATTGTGAAGCTTTTCTCGTAGCTCAAGACTACTCAAATAATGATGAAAAATAGGTATAATTTAAGACTTTATTTATGCAATCGTTCCCGGTTTTTAGGCCTACTTTTTAAGTCTTTGATAATTATCGTATTTTTATGGTTAAGGACAATTTTGAGTCATTTTTTTTCATTTTTTATGAAGTACGAAGCGGTTACCATTAAAGACATAGCCAAGGCCCTAGGGCTCTCCACGTCTACCGTTTCGCGTGCGTTAAGGGATAGCTATGAAATTAGCCCCGAAACCAAAAAAATAGTCATTGAATATGCCCAACAAATCAATTACAGACCCAACCCTATTGCACTTAGTTTAAAAGAAAAAAGGAGTCGTTCTATAGGTATCATTGTTTGTGAAATCGCCAACAGCTTTTTTTCACAAGCCATCAATGGCATTGAATCTATCGCCTATGACAAAGGTTACAATGTAATCATTGCCCAAAGTCATGAATCCTATGAAAGGGAAATATTAAACCTTCAATATTTAGCCTCCAGGTCTATTGATGGACTACTTATTTCTGTTTCATCGGAAACACAAAACCTAGACCATTTAATTAATTTACACAAACGCGGATTCCCCATTGTTTTTTTTGACAGGGTTGTTGAAAATTTAGATACCCACAAAGTTGGGGTTGATAATTACAAAGGCGCCTATGATGCAACATCAGAACTGATTAAAAATGGACATCGAAATATTGCCATGCTTGCTGGGTCCGAATTTTTATCCATCACTAAAGAAAGGGTTGCAGGTTACCACCAAGCACTAACAGATCATAAGATTGCATTTGATGCTTCACAAATTGAGTATTGCTTACATGGCGGCATGAATTACCAAGAAGTTGAAAACGCTTTAGGTAGTTTACTGGCCAATAAAAACAAGCCTAGTGCAGTTATCGCATCGGCAGACAAACTCACTACCAATTGCCTACGTTACTTTAAATCCAAAGGCCTAGAAGTGCCTAATGACATAGCTATGATAGGCTTTTCGAACCTTGATTTAACGGACCTTTTATCCCCATCTTTATCGGTAATTAGGCAACCTGCTTACGAAATTGGACAGGTAGCCATTGAGCTACTGATCAAGCAAATAGAAAACAAACGACCTACCACCGAATTTGAAAAAATTATATTACCTCCACAAATGATTATCAGAGAATCAAGTGGTGCAAAAAAAGTTAGGTAAGTTTTACGGCTTGACGCGCTAATAATTTCCATTCTTTTCCAACCTTTTTAAACACGAGGAGTATTTTTAATTTTACTTCGCCGGGTTTTCCATTGTCATTATTAGTTGCATATAATTGATGCCTAACAACAGCTACATTGCCTGTGATTGAAATTTTTTGATCGGTAAGATGTATGGTTATAAAATCCGATTTACCAGAAGCGATTTTTTCTACAAACTCAGCTTTCCCTTCAACTGCTCCACCAGAATGACCATAACTTAAACTATCATCCACAATAGATTCCAACTCCTCTCTTACCCCACTTATCATAGCAAGCCTCAGTTTTTCAACCGCTCCAGCTACGCGCACTTGTTCTTTTGATTGAGAAAATCCTATGATGGAAATTAAAAGCCCGATAATTAAAATGAGACACTTTTTCATTGAATTCTGATTTATTAAGTAACTGAAATTAAGCATTAGAGATCTATTTGCCAACAAAAAAGGCTACTCAAATGAGTAGCCTTTTGTACTAAACAATGACTTAGTAACTATTAATAACCAGGGTTCTGCGTAAGATTGCGGTTAGCATCTCTTGCAGGTTGGGGTATGGGTAATAATTCTGACTTACCTGTTACAAATCCAGTAGCAAATCTTGCAAGTGCTGTTGTGTTAATGGCAGCACTTAACCAAGCAACACGTGTTGTACCTGCAGGAGTGGTAGTTGGAGCAGCTCTGTAAAATGAGTTAGCCCACAATCCGTTAGGTCCAAAACGGTTATCATCTGAAGTGCTATTCGTTCTAAAAAACATACCAGTTGGTAAATTATTATAAGGTGCCGATAAAGTTGACATAGCTAAAAGCGCTGCTTTTGTATCATTGATTGTAGATGCAAGTAAATTCCATCTAATTAAATCATATTTACGAACGCCTTCACCACCTAGTTCTAAAGAACGCTCTTTAACAAGGGCTGTAAAGAATGTAGCTTTAGATAAGCCAGCAGGCAAATCCACTGCAGCATTTGCAGTTGTAATTGGTTGTCCAAAACCTCTTCTTCTTACTTGATTAACCGCATTATAAGCAGCAGCAGTAGGACCATTTAATTCGTTTTCTGCTTCAGCAAACATGAGCATCACATCTGAGTAGCGAAGAATTTGCCATTTCAAACTAAAATATTGGATTTTGTCATCAGGAGAAACTACTGGGTTTGAAATCCAATCTCTACGGTATTTTCCATCGCATATAGCAGTAATAGCCTGGCCAATTTTTGTAGTTCCATTTGCAGCAACATTATAAATCGCACAAGTAACATCACGTCTTAAATCTGTAGAGTCAAATGCATAAAAATAAGTAGGTAAAATATTTACGCTCTTATTACCTAGTCCATTCACTGTTGGCCCGTTGTAGTATGCAAGTTTAGTATCGCCTGCACCTACACCGCCAATACCACTAGCTTGAAACATGAGTTCACCATTCGGATCAGCTACCGCTCTTGCATTTACTTGATCTTTCCATAGTGCTCTAAAGCTTGGGTTTAAACTGTGCTGGTTAGAAGCCATCACTTCGGCAGCTTCATCTCTAGCAATTTGATAATACTTTAAATAATCAGTAGAGCGTTTTACAACTCCATCTTGACGTAATGAAAA
>JAIYCS010000099.1 GCA_027487895.1 Sediminibacterium sp.
ATGAGGGATGTGTTAGAAAAATCGTAGTCGAAATAACCGGTACTAAATAATATAATGCCGGCAGGAATCATGGTAAAACAAAATGCAACGGACGCAATATTAATGGCACTCACTTTTTGCATTTGACTGCCTACCATATTTACATTGAGGCCGTAAAAAATAGTGGCGAGTACTACAAAAAAGCTATACGAAAAATTATCAAATTGAAGTGTTTTGCCAGCCGTTACCGAAAGCAAAAGTCCTGCAAAGCCAAGTAGTATGCCAATTATTTTTTGCTTACTCGATTGTAAATTAAAAAAAACAATACCTACAATAATGGTGAAAAGCGGCGTAAGTGCGTTTAAGATACCTGCTAGTGCGCTATCAATTTTTGTTTCTGCAATACAAAACAAATAGGCTGGAATAAAACTGCCCATCACCCCAGAAAGTATCACTGCAAAAAGTTTGTTTTTGGGTATTTGCTTCAGTGCCGAATAGCAAAATGGCAAAAGGGCCAGGCCGGAAAAAATCATGCGCAGGGAAGCAACCTGGTAAGGACTTAATGTAAAGGATCCGCCTTCTTTCATGCCTACTTTCATGAGCATAAAAGAACTGCCCCATATAATCGACAAAACAATAAATAGCACCCAATTAATCAGCTTTTCCCGCACGGCGTTGAATTTTGGCGAAGTTCCCGATTTAGAACCTAATAACAGCCCCTTTTCTAACAATTTATGGCCCCAATTGGCAGTAAAGTGGATAAATTTTGACACCAAACTGCACATTTGAGTCCCGAAGGGGTTTTCTTTGTAGCAAAAGTGTGAAGCTGTGAACGTTCCCAATTATCAAATCAAGTTAGATCAGTTTGAAGGTCCCTTTGACCTTTTATTGTTTTTCATAGAAAGAGACGAACTGGATATTTACAATATCCCCATCACGAGAATTATTAAGGACTTCTTGGAGTTTATTCATCAAGGAGAGAAGCTAAATATCGAGCTAAGCAGCGAGTTTATTTTATTTGTTTCTACCCTTATGCGCATCAAGGCGAGATTGTTACTTCCGCGTAAAGAAGTGGATGCTGCTGGTAATGAAATTGATCCACGCCAAGAACTGATTGATAAAATATTAGAATACAAACGCTTCAAAGAAGCTTCTGCTCAAATGGCAGAACTTGAAGCTGTGCGTATGCTCATGGTTAAACGTGGTAATCTTCAAAAGGAACTGATTTCAATTGGAGAAGACGCTTCTGAAGGAACTGAAATTCAGAACATCACCATGTTCAAGCTTATGAAAGCTTTTGAAAAAGTGATGCAGCGTGTGCATGATCGTCAAAACAAACCCGTTCATACCGTGGTGCGTTATAACTACACCATGGAAGGTAGTAGAGACTACATGTTAGATTTTGTGCGTGGTGAAAAAACAGTTGCTTTTGAAAAAGTATTTGAAATTTGTAATGACCGCGTACACGCGTTATTTTTATTTTTATCAACCCTCGAATTAACACAGCAGAAATACATGAAACTCCTTGTGGGCGAGGGTATGAACAACTTTATTATTGAGTGGAATGACAACCGTGAAGCAGAACTAAAAGAAGAAGGTCTTACAGATGAAGACCTTCCAAGTAGTTTTACAGATGAAGATATTCCATTAGAAATGGAATAATAATATTGTTGTGCTTATATCTTAACGAGCGCTTCCTTTGTAACGATTTCTTTTACCGCGGCTTCTATTCCTGCAGCATCATACGCGCACTCTCTATGTAATTCTTTGAGTGTACCATGTTCTACAAGTCTATCCGGAATACCTAAAATTGTTATGTCTGCTTTGTAACCATTTGCATTCATAAATTCTAGGATCGCAGAACCAAAACCACCTACAACTGTTCCGTCTTCGACTGTTACAATTTTAGTATAGTTGGTAAACACTTCGTGGAGCAGGGCTTCATCAAGAGGTTTAACAAATCTGATATCGTAATGCGCTGGATCAATACCTTCCGACCTTAAATTTCTGATGGCTGTTGTTGCAAAATTTCCAGGATGACCAAAACTTAAAATGGCCACTTCTTTACCGTCTTTTATTTTGCGGCCTTTGCCAATTTCAACAGGCGCTAATGGTGTTTTCCATTCTGGCATCACACCTTCACCTCTTGGATACCTAATAACAAAAGGAAGTCCCGTGCTGTCAAGCTGTGCGGTATACATGAGGTTGCGCAGCTCCTGCTCATTCATAGGGGCACTTACAATTAAATTAGGAATGCAACGCAGGTATGAAATATCGTAACAGCCATGGTGCGTAGGTCCATCTTCACCCACAAGTCCGGCTCTATCTAAACAAAGTACAACAGGTAATTTTTGTATAGCTACATCATGCACCACCTGATCAAAAGCGCGTTGCATGAATGAAGAATAAATATTACAAAACACACGCATGCCTTGTGTGGCGAGGCCTGCACTTAGTGTAACCGCGTGCTGCTCACAAATGCCCACGTCAAAAGCACGATCTGGCATTTTGTCCATCATAAATTTTAAGGACGATCCACTAGGCATTGCAGGTGTAACACCCATAATTAATGGGTTGGCTTCTGCTAATTCTACTAGGGTATGTCCAAAAACATCTTGGTATTTAGGTGGCTGCGGTGTATCAATTTTTTTCTTGATAATTTCACCAGTTACTTTATCAAACAGTCCTGGCGCATGCCATTTAGTTTGGTCTTTTTCTGCAAGCTCATAGCCCTTACCTTTTGTTGTAATAACATGCAACAGTTTAGGTCCTGGTATGTCTCTTAAATCTTTGAGGGTATCAACAAGGTTGGTAATGTTATGACCATCGATAGGCCCAAAATAACGGAGTTGTAAAGCTTCAAAAAGGTTGCTGCTCTTACTTACCATGCCTTTTACGCTGGCTTCTAATTTAGAAGCTAAAGATCTCGAAGTTGATTTTCCGACAGGCATTTTACCTAGTAAGTTCCAAATCTCATCCCTTACTTTATTGTACGTAGGAGAGGTTGCGATGTCTGTTAAATATTCTTTGAGTGCGCCCACATTTGGGTCGATACTCATGCAGTTGTCATTTAAAATAATAAGCACATCACTATCCGCAACACCTGCGTGGTTCATGGCTTCAAAAGCCATTCCGGCTGTTAAAGAACCATCACCAATAACCGCAATTGATTTTCGGTTTTCACCTTTGTATTTAGCAGCCATAGCCATGCCTAATGCTGCCGAAATAGAAGTTGAAGAGTGGCCCACACCAAAAGTGTCGTACTCACTTTCTGATCTTTTAGGAAAGCCGCTAAGGCCTTTGTATTTTCTGTTGGTAACAAACTGATCTCTACGACCCGTTAATATTTTATGTCCATATGCCTGATGGCCTACGTCCCAAACGAGCTGATCGTAGGGGGTGTTGTAAATGTAATGAAGGGCAACGCTTAATTCAACCACACCAAGGCTGGCAGCAAAATGCCCGCCGTGCACGCTCACAATATCAATGATGTATTGGCGTAATTCATTGCAAACTTGATGCAACTGATCTTTGGGGATCTTTTTGAGGTCATCGGGGTTGTTGATGTTCCCTAGGAGTGCTCCTGGCCTTATTTCCATGCAAAAAGTTAGTTTAGGTTGTAAAAATAGGCATTTACTGTGAAGCAAAACACCTTTCCTCCTATAGAAACATCACACAAAACCAAAGGTTCACCCCCTTGTTCACTTTATTTTATACCAACCAAGGTTGGTTTTTACCTTTCTTCCTTAATTTACCCCTTTTGGGGTGCTTAATTTTTAACTTTGTAGCTATGTCTAGAAGAAATAACCGTGTTTACTGGTGGTGTCAAATAGGGGGCTGGTTTTCTTATGGGTTAACCATGATTTTTTTTGCTTTCATTTTTGACAGCAAGCCCAATCCTATATTTTATCCAAGACTGGGCATTACCATTGTTTCTGGTATTTTATTTACCCACTTATTTAGATCACTCATCATTGGGTTTAAGTTAAGACCACCTTTTCCACTTCAAAAATGGTGGCTACTGGTACTTCTTTTTTTTAGTGTGGTTGTTTTTTATAGTTTAACCAATAGTGCGCTTGTGGAGTGGGTTGGACTATACGATCCAAAAATTAAATTTTCTGTAAGTACGCGTTTCTTTTCCAATTTAATTTTTGATTCACCCATGATATTTATTTGGGTGAGTATTTATTATGTCTGGCATTATGTACAGTTAGGGCGTATGAATGAAATTCAAAAAGTAAGACTTGAGACGCTCGTAAAAGAACTTGAATTAAAAACAATTAAAGCGCATATCAACCCGCATTTTATTTTTAACGCACTCAATAGTATCAGAGCCCTTGTAGACGAAAATCCAGAGCGTGCACGAACAGCCATTACAGAGCTAAGTAATATTTTGCGCAGTAGTATGCAAGCCGAAAAACTTGAAACGGTAACACTAGAAAAAGAACTGTCGATTGTAAAAGATTATTTAGCGCTTGAAACTATTAGATTCGAAAGCAGGTTACGCGTTGTGTATCATATCGATGAAGATACACTGGATCAACCGGTGCCACCTATGATGCTGCAAACCCTTGTAGAAAACGCAATCAAGCATGGTATTGGTAAGCAAAGAGAAGGAGGCGTTGTTGAAATATGGTCCGAGTTTAAAAATGATCAACACCAGTTAATTATTAAAAATACGGGCGCTGTTGAGGATGATTTAGACATTGACAATAGTGGCTTTGGTGTTAGTAGTACCAAAAATAGACTCGCTTTACTTTTTGGAGACAAGGCAAACTTTTTTATTCAAAACACAAAAGATCATATGGTGGAGGCGGTTGTTAGACTTCCTTTAGCACCCAACAATAAATAATTTTAATAGAAAATAATATGGCCATAAAAGCAATTATTATTGACGACGAAAGGCTCGCACGTAATGAGTTAAAAAAGTTATTACTCGATCATTCCGAAATAGAAGTGCTAGACGAAGCGTCTAATGTAGATGAGGGCATCGAAAAAATTGAACAGCACAATCCCGACCTTATTTTTTTAGACATTCAAATGCCCGGGAAAACAGGGTTTGATTTACTCGCCGAAGTTGAGCGCGCACCTAAAGTAATTTTTACAACAGCTTATGACGACTATGCCATTAAAGCATTTGAAGTAAACGCCCTTGATTATTTATTAAAACCCATTGAGCCAAAGCGTTTATCAGATGCCATTCAAAAACTACAGGCCGAACTGTTTAAAGAACAAATTGGTTTTCATGGAAACAACCGTGGTCCTTTAACAGAGCAAGACCAGGTGTTTGTAAAGGATGGGGAGCGTTGTTGGTTTGTGAAACTGGGAGAGATTAGGCTGTTTGAGAGTGTAGGTAACTATGCAAAAGTGTTTTTTGATAGCAACAAGCCGCTCATTTTAAAATCTTTAAATGCGCTAGAAGAGCGCCTCGACGAGCGCATGTTTTTTAGGGCCAATCGTAAGCATATTATTAACCTGCGTTGGATTGATAAAATTGAACCTTATTTTAATGGGGGGCTCATTGTAGAATTAAAGGGTGGCGAAAAAATTGAAGTGAGTAGACGCCAAACCGTTAAGTTCAAAGAAATGATGAGCTTATAAGCTTCTAAAAAATTAGCCGTATTTTAGTTGGCTCCAACATACCAATTCAATCAAATGATTACTATGAAAAAAATAAATATTCTAGTTGCTGGTTTGCTACTCCTTGCTACCGCACAGGCGCAAAATGTAGACAAGCTTATCAAAGAAAAAGAGGTAAGACGTATCGAAACGATACTTGCTGCAGATGATATGCAGGGGCGTAGGACTTTTACGCCGGGTATCGAAAAAGCAGCTGCTTTTATTGCAGACGAGTTTAAGGCTACGGGTCTTCAAACCCTTAATAACAGTGGATCTTATTTGCAATCTTTTGCGATGGTGCGTACTAAATTTTTGGGCACATCGGGCACTTTTGATGGTGCTGCTCTAGATAAAAAAGACATCATTGTTGTTACTACGCAGGCTAGTATTTCCATCAATGAAACATCTGGTTTTGAAAAAATCATTATTGGTAAAACAGCCAATTTAATGAGTGAAGCCCGCAAGCTTGCCGGCTTAAAAAAGAATGCGCTTGTTATTGTGGATACTAGTTTTGCAAAAACATTTAGTGGACTTACAAGACTCAAGTCTAATTTATTTAAGTCAGACAAGTCGGTGGTTTTTGTGTTGAGCGCTACTAACCCAACTAGCTATAGCATTGAGGCCAAGCATGAGATTACTGAAATGCCACTTGCTAATGTGGTAGGCGTACTTCCGGGAAAATCTAGACCCGATGAAATTGTAATTTTTAGTGGACATTATGATCATTTAGGCATCACTAGTAAAGATAGAAATGGCAATGTGCTTACGGATTCTATTTTTAATGGCGCCAATGATGATGCAGCTGGTACCACGGCTATGATGGTGCTTGCAAAATATTTTAAAGCGCTGGGTAACAATGAGCGTACGCTTGTGTTTGCCGCGTTTACCGCAGAAGAAGTAGGTGGCTTTGGTGCTACTTATTTTTCTAACCAGTTTGATCCTGCTAAAGTGATTGCGATGTTTAATTTAGAAATGATTGGATCCGAAAGTAAGTGGGGTAAAAATTCTGCATTTATTACAGGGTATGAAAAAACAGATATGGGTAAAATTTTACAAGCAAATTTAGAAGGCACCGATTTTACTTTTTATCCAGATCCATATCCTGCACAAAATTTATTTTACCGTTCAGACAATGCAACCCTTGCTAGACTAGGCGTTCCGGCTCATACCATTTCTACCACAAAAATTGATACCGATCCGTATTACCATAAAGCAACCGACGAAATTGGTACGATTGACATAGATAATATGACAAGAATTATAAAAGCCATTGCACTTAGTGCGCGTGGTATTGTTAGCGGCAAAGACACGCCAACGCGTGTGAATACTGCCGATTTAAAATAGAAAACAAGCCAACCTTACTACTATTTTGTAACCAGCGAATAAGGATGGTTACTAGTACTGGGGTTGGCTTGTTAGTTATTTACAAACTACTAATACCCGTCATAAGGCCATGTCCAGCCCACATTAGCCCCGCCACCTGATACAGCGTCATAAAATGGCCAACCATGTGAAGCGGATGCTGGTAAAAAGGATTTATCAATACCAAATCCCCATCCCTGATCTCTACGTGCTCCTGCAAAATAAGAGGCCCTCGAAATTTTTAGTTGCTTGATAATGTCATCTTGTGAGCTTCTTTTTATTTGATAGTCGATGCTGCCATCTACAGTAGTTCCATCAGAAACTTTGAGCTTTGTGCTAAGGGAACCTGTAAATACGATTTCTGCATTGTTGTCGTTTTCATAAATGGCAAAAACCTGCTCTTTGTTATCGGCAAACCAATCGGCGTCCCAAACGGCATACACACGTAGCCATTGTTTTTTGCGAATGGTGCCACGTTCAAATTTAACATCGGTTTTATCTTCAAATTCGGTGATTTGATGACCCACTAATTTAAGGTAGCCACTTGCCCTGCAATAGACAATTTCTGATCCGCCACCATTGCCGGTAAAGC
>JAIYCS010000047.1 GCA_027487895.1 Sediminibacterium sp.
CTTAAAATTCAATACAATTATGAAAAAAACATCCTTTTTGCTATTAGGAGCCGCTTTTTTAGTGAGTTCTTTAGCATTTGCAGCCCCAAAAAACCCTAAAGCACCCCTTACTTTAGCTGTTCAGTCAGATAAAAGCAGGGTAGACTTTATTGGCTCTAAAGCAGCCGATTTTCACACTGGTACCTTTACAGTAAAATCTGGAAGCGTTCAGGTGGATGGTGGTAAATTAGTAGGTGGTTCTTTTGTAATTGACCTTGCTAATTTAAAAGTTACAGATGCTGCTGGTGAAAGATTAGCAGGTCACTTAAAAAGCGCTGACTTTTTTGACGTTGCTAAATTTGGTGAAGCTACATATACCATTTCATCTGTAGATTATACAAGTGCAACTGCTTGCACCATCAATGGTACTTTAAATATTAAAGGTGTTGGTGTTCCAGTAAGTTTCGCTTCAAATATCAGAAGTGCTTCTGAAAAAGGTTTTTTTGGTCAAGCATACTTTAGTATTGACCGTACTTTATTAGGTATTGCTTATGCAGGGCCTTCTAAAGACGTTCAAATTGCTGTGCATTTATTTGCAAAATAACTTTTTATACCCCCTCCGAGATAGAAAGCTCCAGCATTTTGTTGGGGCTTTCTTATTTATTACCCATGCTGTTTGCAAGTACAACCGCGTTATACGCATTTACAATACCGCCTGTTTTTGAAAGCGTATTAAATGGAACAGTGATGCTGCTATTGCCTGGTTGTAAACAGGGCGCAGTTGTAGATGGCGTGAACACTGTTTTTTCTAATATCGTTTTAACCTGTTTGGCTGTTAAGCTAGGGTAGTAAGTGCGCAGTAGGGCAGCAACGCCAGTAACAATAGGTGCAGCCATACTAGTACCGTCTTGATTGCCATAGGTGTTACCGCCCGGTAAGGTTGAGTATATTTTTACACCTGGCGCAAAAAGGTCTACATGTTGTTTGCCATAGTTACTAAAGTCTGCAGCAATATTCCCTTCTGTAATTAGGGTATCACTACTAGCACCAACGGTTACAAAATTAGATGCTGTTTTTTTATAGCCCACCAAATTTGCATTTGGAAAAACCACAACACTATCTAAATTATAATTTTCATTACCCGCCGAGTGAACGAGTAACACATCTTTTTGTTCGGCGTACGCAACTGCACTATCTACCCAATATTTTTCGGGTGAATAGGCTTTCCCAAAACTCATATTGATAATTTTAGCGCCATTGTCTACTGCATATCTAATGGCAAGTGCTACGTCTTTATCATATTCGTCGCCATCGGGTACAACTCGTACCATCATTATTTTTACAGCATCTGCAACACCATCTATGCCGGTGCCATTGTTTCTAGACGCTGCAATAATACCACTCACGTGTGTACCATGGTTAGGCGTGGGTCCCATGATGTCATTGTTGCCATAATAGGCATCAGAAAAATTATAATAGTTATCTCTTACGATCAGCGTTCTTTCGTCGTTGGGTAGTTTTTCTTTAGCGCCAAATGCAACATTTTTTCCTTCGATGTATTCATCCATTTGGGCAATGGTGAAGGTGTTTAATTCGGTTTCATCCAATTGCATGAGCCTATGTAATGATAGGAGTCCTAACTTGGCTTCTTTACCTGTAATGGTGGTTGGTATAAACTTTGTGAGAACTTCTCTATTGTAACTCACTACATTCATTTCTTGTTTTAATACTTTGTCGTGCTTTTTAAAAGCACTTGCCAGCATTTCAACATATTTAAGTTGGTCTTTTTCTTCGTCGCTAAAATTTAATTCCGATTCTGTTTTTTTCCAGGTCCTGTATAAAGTTTTATCTGAAGCGCTTAGCGTATTGGTATCTAAAGCGGCATTTGAAAATTTTGCTTTGTACTTATGGTAAATTCTAGAACGCTCATCTGGCGCTCTTTTAACACTTTGTCCATTTTTACCACCTAAAAAATTCCATCCGTGCACATCATCTATGTATCCGTTTTTGTCATCGTCAATACCATTGCCCGGAATTTCTTTGGTGTTGGTCCACAAAATATTTTTTAAGTCTTCGTGGGTAGTATCGATGCCTGAATCTAAAACTGCCACTATTATGGGAGTTGCTTTTTTATTTTTACTACCTAAATAGTCATAGGCTTTTTGAAGGCTGATGCCTAAAAATTTATCGGCAGCAGGGTCTAATGCTTGCCAGTTTTTTGGAATACTTTGTGCATCTAAGGTGTTAATGCAGCTAATGGTAAGTATGGCAGTGCCAATAATTGCAATAAGTGTAAAGCGCATTTTCATGACGCTAAAGTACAAGTTTCTAGCCTGTAAATAGAGGCCTTTTATCTTAAGAAAATTATAAAAAACCCGTGACAAGGGTTCTTGTGATAGGAAAGGTTATTTGGCTTGACTGTGCGCTAATAACTGATCATAAACACTTCCGTAGCTACTTCCAATGGGAATTTCTTTTTCGCTTACCCAAATCTTGGTTTTACTAAAACGGTCTATTTTACTAATTGGCACAATGTAGGAGCGGTGCACCCTTATAAAGTCTCGAGGGGGTAATTTTTCTAAAATACCCTTGAGTGTCATCAAGGTTAAAACAGGACTTGGTTTTGTATAGATTTTAATATAGTCGTCGAGTGCTTCGATGAGGTCTACGTCCTTCAAGTTAATTTTCATGATTTCGTAGTTGACCTTTACGAAAATCGAATTGAGCTGCACTTCTTGGGCACTTAAAAACTCTGTGTATTCTTTGATTTTGTAGGCAGCTTTTAAGAAGCGGTCATATTCAAATGGTTTTAATAAATAATCTACGGCGTCTGCATTAAAGCCTTCTACCGCAAAATCTTTATAAGCCGTAGTAAATACAACGAGGGGTTTATTAGCTAGGTTTTTGTATAAATCAATACCTGTAATGTCAGGCATTTGGATATCTAAAAACAAAGCATCTACTTTATTGTCTTTCAGATACGCGATTGCAGCATCTGTGTCACTAAATGTTTGAATAAGTTGTAAGAACGAAATCTTTGAACAGTACTCCTCGATAATTTTTAGTGCAAGGGGTTCATCATCTATGGCAATGCATGTGATCATACAATTAGCTATTAATTTTTAAAGAAACCTGATAGGTGTTATCCTCATTACTTAAATGGAGCTGATACCTGCCCGGGTACAATAGTTCAAGCCTTCTTTTAGCGTTGTTAATGCCAATACCTGTGCTATCCAAATGGGTTGAAATATTGGTGGCTATTGTATTTTTGGCTTCAAATAAAATTTGTTGTTGGGTTGCACTTACTTGAATGTCAATAGTGGTATCTTCTTTGGTGCTTACGCCATACTTAAAAGCATTTTCTACAAAAGGAATAAATAGTAGGGGCGCAATTTGTAAATCACTTGTTACGCCACTTACATGAAAGGCAAGCTTTACTTTATCTGTTAAGCGCATTTCTTGTAATTCAATATAATTTTTTGTGAACTCAATTTCGTTTTGCAGTGGAACAAAATCTTTTTGCGTTTCAGATAAAATATACCGCATAATGGAAGATAGTTTCATAACAGCAGGCGCTGTTTGCTCACTTTTAATAATGGCTAAACTATAAATGTTATTAAGGGTATTAAAAAAGAAATGTGGATTGATTTGTGATTTTAAAAAAGACAGCTCGGTGTTTAATTTTTCGTTTTCTGTTTCTTTTTTATTTTGTTCCGAACTTAACCATTGCTGTGTTACCGATATGCATGTTCCAAATGTTAACACCAACAAAAATAAAACCGTATTATAGGGGTCCGCTAATCTTCTAGATTTCCTGGGTATTCTGGTCATTTTTTTGTCTCCCTTAAATGCAGGGTTTGCTATATAATTTCCATTTTGTTCGATGTATTCAGGTGTTGCAAAAATGGTAGCTACTTGTTTGGGTGTAAAGAGGTAAATATTTAAAGCAACAACCACCGATAAAATATACAACCACCACTTTCTATTGATGAGTAATTTGGGGACTAAAAATTGTGTATTGAGGTAATAAAAAAATATGATGAATACATAGTTGATGATAATAGTAGCCATCATATGATCGCTCATATTAAATTCTCGCAGTCTTGGAAAGAAAACGAGGTAGGGTACCGAAAACAAACTTATCCAGGCCACTAAGTGGGTAAGGATGGTGAGTATTTTTTTATTTTCTTTCAAGATAAAATCTATTAGATGACATAAACTTAATAAAACTAACTGCCCTTCACATAAGATTGCGCACAACTGGGTGAAATAAAAGGCTTAATCGGTAGAAAGCTATTTATGAGAAATGCGCTTTGATTTGCTGGATGGTTCCAGTTGTAGAAAATCCTTCCACAATGGGGTTAATAACAACACGGCCACCCGCTGCCATAACCTCTTTGGCACCCACAATTTGATCTGTGGTGTAATCGCCTCCTTTAACAATCACATCAGGTAAAATGGCTTTAATGAGTTCAAGTGGTGTTTGCTCATTAAAGATGACAACTGCATCAACAACGGCTAAATTTTTTAAAATAATAGCACGGCTTTGTTCATTGTTGATGGGTCTTGTATCGCCTTTTAATTGTTTAACACTGGCATCACTATTAAGCCCTACAATTAAATAATCTGCTTCTTTTGCTGCTGCACTTAATGATGCAATATGACCTTCGTGTAGGATGTCGAAACAGCCATTTGTAAATGCTACTTTTTTACCCTTGGTACGCCATGCTGCCACTTGTGTTAACAATCTTTCTAACGTATATTCTTTTAATTCAATGGCCTCAATTGCTTTCATGGGAAATCTTGTTTTTATTATAAATGGGTAACACAAGTAAGCAAATGCTACCTACAATCAGTACAATAATAAATTGAGCAAACCATTGCAGGGTTCCATTGGCAAAACCAATTTCAAAAGGAACGCCCATTTTCTCTACAATTTTTGCAATAAAATAGGCGTAAGCGCCAATTCCTCCTGGGGTAACAATCATGCCAATACTGCCAAAAGCAAGTGCAGCAAGGGCTGCGTTAAATCCGAGACCAGCAGTGCCAGCAGTGGCGCTAAGTCCTACCCAGGTTCCGCCAATATACAATGCCCAAATTAAAACACTGTAAAAGATAAACAAGCCCTTTTGTTGTAGGTATCTAATGCTTGATACCCCTTCCCAAATACCCGTAATAATTTTTTTAGCAGATACAACAAATGGGAGGTGCCCATTTTTCCGACTCCAAATTTTTAAAACAACAATCACTAAAACGATGGCAGCAATTACAATACCTATTTTTTGCATGGAAAATTGCCCCGACTTGGTTTCAAAAAGTTGTTTAAACAATTCAAGACCATATGAAACAATTAAATCGGATTGTGTAAGCAGGGTAACGATAAAAACAAGGGCCAGCGAAATAACATCAACAGCTCTTTCTGCAACAATAGTACCTACTAATTTTTCGGCGGGTACTTTTTCATATTTGGCGAGTAAGGTACATTTTAATACTTCGCCTAAACGCGGAATAGCTAGGTTGGCCAAATAGCCAATCATCACTGCAAAAAATGTATTGGGGATGCTGGGTTTATACCCCATCGGTTCCATTAGTATGCGCCATCTTAAAGCACGCACAATATGACTCAGGGATAAAATCAAAAAAACGGGCACCATGAGCCAGTATTTGGCAGTTTTTAAAGTATCCATGAACTCATCCCATTTGTTGGCAGGAATTTGACGCAAGCTCCACCAAACTAAAAATAAGCCCAGTCCAAAAAAGAAGGCATATTTAACGATGGCGCTGATTTGCTTTTTCATGTTACTTGATAAGGTCTAAACAAATGTAAGGCCTTCTACCATTTAAATGAAACCAATTTTTATCATATATATAATGTAAAATATTAATATATAAACTTATCACGAATAATCAAATTGGTTGATTTTTGTGCGCAAAGCACTGCGCTAGCTCGATTCCCTATAAATTTCGTACCTTCGCTCCCTTAAATTAGGCTCTAGGTTTAAAATTGGTGACTCATGTCTACAAAGAAAAGAATACTGTTTATTGCTACCGAGATGTCTCCTTATTTGGAGTTGACAGAGTTTGCAGAAATCATTAACAAATTAGCGATAAAGAGCAACGATAGTGGGTTAGAAGTTCGTTGTATTATGCCACGCTTTGGTGTGATCAACGAAAGAAGACACCGTTTGCATGAAGTGGTTCGTTTATCGGGTATTAATGTTTCTGTAGACGAAGACGATTACCCACTTCAAATTAAAGTGGCATCACTTCCAAATGCAAGACTGCAGGTTTACTTTTTAGAAAATGAAGATTTTTTTAAGCGCAAACAAGTGTTTCATGACGAATCAGATACTTGGTTTGATGATAACGCATTAAGAACGGTGTTCTTTTGTAAAGGCGCCCTAGAAACCGTTAAAAAGTTTGGTTGGCCTCCCGATGTTATTCATTGCAGTGGCTGGATGACTGGACTTATCCCTGCATACATCAAAACGGCTTACAAAAAAGAACCTGTTTTTGGAAATAGCAAAGTCATCTTTACCATTGGTCAAAATACCTTTGAAAATGAGCTAGGCACCAATTTTATGAAACAGGCCCTTATCAATACCAACGTAAAGGAAAAAGACTTGGATGCTTTTAAAGCAGCCAACAACACGGCACTCTTTAAAGGGGGAGCCACTTTTGCCGACGCTATTTCATTTGGTTCTGATCAAATTGAAGAAAGCTTAACAGCCGAGTTTGCAAAAGTGAAAGGCAAAAAAGTAGTTCCATTTAAAGGATGGGACTCGGATTTAACAGAGTATTTAGAATTGTACAACGACCTTGCGGGCAAGTAATTAGACAAACATGCATTCAAAATATACAGTACGTAATATTATAGGTTTTTTTGGTTTGATGTTGATGGTTTTTATGGGCTGTACTAAAGTTCCTTCCACTGAACTTGGTGCTGGTTTAATACCAACAATTGATGGTGTCATTACAAAAGATACCATTTTAGATGTCATCACTGATACATACATCGACAACGATTCAGTTAGGGTATACAAAAATGACAATCAAGTATTAGGGGCGATTACCAATGATCCTTTGTTTGGTAAATCAACGGCTTCTATGTATTTTGAAGTAACACCTCCGTTTTTCCCATTTGCCATTCCGGGTGCAAAGGATAGTATTCGTATCGATTCTGCGGTGTTAATCTTAAGTTACAAGTATTCTTATGGTGATACCACTGCTCCGTTAAAATTGACGGTTTCGGAAATTGATCCTACAACGCCCTTAATTCCAAATTATAATTATGCAGCCAATTATCCTGGGGCTTATAACATAAGAACCAGAGGAACGCTTGCAGATCCTGTCAATATTTTTATTCCAAGATTAAAGGATTCTGTGATCAATAGGTATGAAAGAGCCAGCCATCAAATCAGAATTAAATTAAGGTCTGATGTTGCTAGACGTTTTATAAGTATTTATGATACTACAAATGCATATCGTACCGATTCTGCATTTAAGTCTTTGTTTGCGGGTTTTGCTTTAACCGTAGATCCTACAGCTCCAACAAATGCGCTCATTCATATTAATTTAGCCGATACCAATACCAAATTTGCGCTCTATTACAACTCATCATCTGCCGGTGCAACAGTTAGAGATACTGCTGTATCTTATTTCAGGTTTAATTCTTTTTCAGGCGGCAGCGCTAATTTAGTTATGCGTAATAGGGTAGGTGCCGAAATTTCAAGATATACCTCAACTACCAATAAATCAGATTCTATTGTTTTTGTGCAAACGTCTCCCGGCAGTTATGTTCGTGTCAGAATTCCAGGACTTGCTGGGCTTAGCAACCGCATTATTCATAAAGCTGAGCTGATTGCCGAACAGGTCCCAGACGATGCCAATTTGTTTACCATCGACAACTTTATGAAGCCTCCTAGGTATTTATTATTAAGTGCCGTTGATACCGTAGAAAACCGTAAATACAATATACCAAACGACTATATATTTTCACCCAATCAAGGACCTAATAAAAATACTTTTGGCGGAAATGTGTTATCTAAATCAGTGCCAGGTTATTCTAGAATAGCGGCCTATTCTTTTGATATGAGTAGGTATGTACAAGGTATTGTAACTCGTAAAGATCCTGTGTATACGCTTCGTATATCGGCACCCACCAACGATTCACTTTTATACAGAGAGCCACACCCACAGGTTGCTGCGGTTCAAGTGTATTACCTAGGTCCGCAAGATGGCAATGATGTTGCGAATGGCCGTGTAAGACTCGGTGGCGGGACCCATTCACGATTTAGAATGCGATTACGTATTATTTTTTCTAGAATATAAGTATTCAATTACTACTTATATTTGTGTTTTATTATAAGCTATAAACAACTATACATGCCTTATTTATTTACTTCTGAGAGTGTTTCTGAAGGACATCCAGACAAAGTAGCGGATCAGATTTCTGACGCCTTAATCGACAACTTTTTAGCATTCGATCCACAATCAAAAGTGGCTTGCGAAACTTTAGTTACAACTGGTCAAGTAGTACTTGCTGGTGAAGTAAAATCTAAAGCCTATTTAGATGTGCAAGAAATTGCACGTGGTGTGATCAAGAAAATTGGCTACACCAAAAGTGAGTACATGTTTGAAGCAAATAGCTGTGGTATTTTATCAGCTATTCACGAACAATCTGCAGATATCAACCAAGGCGTTGATAGAAAAAAGAAAGAAGAGCAGGGTGCTGGTGATCAGGGTATGATGTTTGGTTATGCAACCAACGAAACCGATGATTACATGCCATTGGCACTTGACTTAGCGCACAAAATCTTAATTGAACTTGCTGCATTAAGAAGAGAAAACAAGGCGATCAAATATTTACGTCCAGATGCGAAGTCTCAAGTTACACTTGAGTACAACGATAAAAACGAGCCTGTACGTATTGATGCAATTGTTGTATCTACACAACATGACGATTTTGACAAAGAAGGTAAGATGCTCGAGAAGATTAAAAAAGACATCATTGAAATTTTAATCCCTCGCGTAAAAGCAAAGTACAAGAAGTACGCAAAGTTATTTAACAAGGATATCAAGTATCATATTAACCCAACCGGTAAGTTTGTAATTGGTGGACCACACGGTGACACTGGTTTAACAGGCCGTAAAATTATCGTAGATACCTACGGTGGTAAAGGTGCACACGGTGGTGGTGCATTCTCTGGTAAAGATCCTAGTAAGGTAGACCGTTCTGCAGCATATGCAACGCGTCACATTGCTAAAAACTTAGTAGCTGCGGGTGTAGCTTCTGAAGTACTGGTGCAAGTTTCTTACGCAATTGGTGTTGCGAAACCAACATCTATTAACGTAAACACTTACGGTACTGCTAAAGTAAAATTAACCGATGGTCAAATTGGTAAGTTGGTAGAATCAATTTTTGATATGCGCCCTTACTTTATTGAGCAGCGTTTAAAATTAAGAACGCCAATGTATAGTGAAACTGCAGCATACGGTCATATGGGTCGTAAAAATGAGACCATCACTAAAACATTCACCACTCCAGATGGTAAATCTAAAACAATGAAAGTTGAATTATTTACTTGGGAGAAATTAGATTATGTAGCAAAGGTTAAAAAAGCCTTTGGTTTAAAATAAAATAAATCTAGAATAAAAAGCCCCTGCTAATTTTAGTGGGGGCTTTTTATTTAGTAATATATTTGACGCTCGCAACAAATTATATGCATCAAAAAAATCCTTGGACCATAAAAAGTAGTAAAGCCATTTACCAAAATCCGTGGATTGATGTCACTGAATTTGAAGTGCTCAATCCGGCGGGTAACCCTGGTATTTATGGAAAGGTTCATTTTAAAAATATTGCGGTGGGTGTGGTGCCTATCACGCCAGATATGCATACCTATTTGGTTGGGCAGTTCCGCTTTACACTTGATGCATACAGTTGGGAAATTCCAGAGGGTGGATGCCCGGAAGGTACGGATCCTCTGCAAACAGCCATTAGAGAGTTAAAAGAAGAAACAGGACTTGTGGCTGAAAAGTATAAAGAGTTGATGCGCATTCATTTATCCAATTCTGTTTCCGACGAACTCGCTATTATTTATTTGGCAACGGAGTTAATTCAGCAGGATGCAGAACCTGAAGAAACAGAAGCTTTACAAATTAAAAAAGTATCTTTATCGGACGCTTTTGGTATGGTAGCGGATGGAACCATTACTGATGCTATGAGCGTGGCTGCACTTACTAAAATTGAATTATTGCAAGTGCAGGGCCTTCTTATCTAATTTATTTTTACATGGCAATCAAACAATCGGCATTAATTATTGGACGTCAACCACTCGTAGAAGCATTACAGTCGGGACGGTCTATCGATAAAATTTTATTTCAAAAAAATATTTCCGGCGAAGCCATTTTGCAAATCAGACAATTGGCACGTGAATACAATGTGCCCATTCAACTGGTGCCGCCCGAAAAATTAAATGGACTAACAAAAGCCAATCATCAGGGTGTGGTTGCATTTGCAGGGCTGGTGCAGTATTTAGATTTACAACAAGTAATAGATTATGTGGTAGAAAAAGGAGAGGCGCCTCTATTTGTAATGCTTGATGGAATTACCGATGTGCGAAACATTGGTGCTATTGCAAGAAGTGCGCTCTGTTGTGGTGCACAGGCACTTATTATTCCGGACAAGGGCGTAGGTGCGCTTAATGCCGAAGCAGTAAAGAGTAGTGCAGGTGCACTGGAGCATATTCATGTATGCCGTGTCAATAGTTTAATTAAGGCTGTTGATACCCTTCATTTAAATGGTATACAGGTATTTACTTCCGAAATGCGCGCCGATAAAAAAATATACGAACTATCATTAACCGATCCTTGTTGCGTAATTATGGGTGACGAGGGCAAAGGCGTGCAGCCTTATTTGGCAAAAGCTGCGGATGCATTTTTTACCATTCCTATGGCAGGCACTTTTGATTCTTTTAATGTGGGTGTTGCTACCGGTATTGTTTTATATGAAGCTATGAAACAGCGTTTTTTACAAGCTTAATATTTACTGCATGAAGTTTCATTGTGAATTTGATATACCTGCGCTTCAAAGTCCTATAGGGCATAGGAGTCATACGCTCATGATTGGTTCTTGCTTCACAGAAAATATGGGTGAAAAATTAGCGAAGCATTTGTTTCATGTACTAGAAAACCCAAATGGTGTTTTGTTTAATCCAGTATCTGTTGCAGAAGCACTTACTCAATATATAGACGCGCCAACATTTACTAGTAGTGATTTGTTTTATTTTAACGAAGCTTGGCATTCATGGAAACACCATAGTCGTTTTTCGGGTACATCACCAGAGGAAGCGCTTGATAAAATAAATGAATCTACAACTGCTGCACACGCGTTTATAAAAAAAGCATCACACTTATTTATTACACTCGGGTCTGCGTGGGTGTATCAGTTAACAGATCAGGCCACAGGGTATGCACCTAATTTTGTGGCAGCCAATAACCATAAAGCACCAGCCAGTTGGTTTACAAAAAAGTTATTGACGCCAGCTGATATTACTAGTTTATATGAGCCTTTAATTCAAAAGTTACGTCAAGTAAATCCGGGTTTACAAATTATATACACCATTAGTCCTGTGCGTCATGTTCGTGAGGGTATGGTAGAAAACAATAGGAGCAAAGCTGCATTAATTCAGGCGGTACATAGCCTTGTGGAAACTGACGACAATAGTTATTATTTTCCTGCCTACGAAATTGTAATTGACGATTTACGCGATTACCGTTTTTACAGTGAAGATATGGTGCACCCCAATTACCATGCCACTGAGTATGTTTGGGAAAAATTTTTGCAGGCCTGTACAACACCTGAAACTAAAAATATCATTAAAGAAATTGCTTCTATTAATTTAGCGGCTGCACACAAACCTTTTTACGTGCATTCTAACCAGCACCAACAGTTTGTTCATAAAACAATTGAAAAAATTGAAGCGTTGAGCGCGCAGTATCCTTATTTAGATTGTAGTAAACAACTTGAATTGTTAAAAGTGCAACTGCTTCCTTAAATTATTTAGTGAATACGGTCGCCTCTAATTTCCATCGACTCCATCACTTCTTTTTCGTAGGCCAACCATTCACTCCAACGGCCCAGGGTTTTTTCTTTACCAAAGTATAGGGTAGCTAGGTCAATAAACAAGGTATAATGACCCGCTTCACTTTCCATAAAACGCCTGTAAAATTTTTTCAAATATTCATCGGAAAGGCCTTCGCTTAAACGCTTAAATCTTTCGCAACTTCTAGCTTCTACTAGTGCCATCATGAGTAATTGATCTAGTAGGCGCGTAGGTTCGTCGCCACCTTTTTTTTGAAAGGCAATGAGTGCGTTTACGTATAAATCTTTTCGCTGTTTACCAAGTTGTAAACCACGTTTGTGTAGCTCTTGTAATACCAATCTAAAATGACCCCATTCTTCGGTTACTATTGGTGCTAATTCTTTTACGAGTTCTACGCGGTCTGAGTAGCGCTGAATATAGGAGATGCAGGTAAGTGCTGCTTTTTGCTCGCAATAGGCATGGTCGGTTAAAATGGCTTCAATGCTAATGGCTGCAAGGTCTACCCAGCGTGGATCGGTGGGGAGTTGAAGTCCTAATATATTTTTAGTATCGGTAGACATTTCCATATGCAAATATCCACCTTCGGCTTCAATTATAAAAACCTTTGTTACGCCACCAAAAAATCTTAATTTCAGTGCTCAAACGATTGTTATGCGTATTGTTCCTCTAATTATTTCTGCGGCCCTTACAACGGGTCTTGTTGCAGTACTTAACATCCCACTTTCTGTGGGTAAAACCAAAACACCAAGGCTTGGTTATTTTTTATCGCCACAGCAAGGTTTTTGGCAAAATGCCGAACCTGAAAACAAATCTTTTGATGCCAATATTGTGGTAGAAGGTTTGCAGGATAAAGTGGAAGTACTCATGGATGAAAGACTCGTGCCACACATCTATGCAAACAATGACAATGACGCTTATTACACACAAGGGTTTTTGCATGCAAAATTTAGACTCTGGCAAATGGAGTTTCAAACTTATGTTGCAGCCGGCAGGTTAAGTGAAATTGTTGGACCAGACCGTATAGCAACCGATCGTTTTTTTAGAAGACTAGGTATGTTGGAAGGGGCAGAATCCACCATGAAAAAAATGGCCAATAATCCAGCACTACAAGCAGCTGTTACATCTTATGCAAATGGTGTAAATGCGTATATCAAATCATTGCAACCTTCTCAAATTCCATTTGAATATAAATTGCTCGATTATAAACCGGAAGCTTGGACACCTATAAAAACCTATTTGTTTTTGATGTTCATGTCTTACGATTTAACAGGCCGTGGTACTACCACCGATTTACAAATGACCAATTCAAAAAACTATTTTGGCTACGAAGATTTTAATAAACTATATACCAACGTGCAGGATTCTTTAGATCCAATCATTCCAAAAGGAACGGTGTATGAAAAAGCTACTGTTGCTGCTGTAGCACCTCCTACACTTGACTCTTTATATTTTGCAAAAACAGGTTCTGTTGCACCAAATGCACCAGAAGCGCCTAATAAAAACAATGGTTCCAATAACTGGGCTATTGCTGGTACAAAAACCAAAAGTGGTAAGCCTATTTTAGCAAGTGATCCACACCTCGGTTTAAACCTTCCATCACTTTGGTACGAAGTTCAAATTACCACACCCACCCATAGTACCTATGGGGCTAGTTTTCCGGGATCTCCAGCTGTCATTATTGGATTTAATGATAGCATTGCTTGGGGTGTTACCAATGCCGGTAGAGATGTGCTTGACTATTATGACATGAAGTTCAAAGACACTACCATGGAAGAGTATTGGTTTAATGGGGCTTGGCAAAAATCGGTGATTAAAGAAGAACGCATTAAAATTAAAGGGCAGCCTGATTCTATTGATAGGGTTGCTATTACAGCGCTAGGTCCAGTGATGTATGATAAAAGTTATAACGCTAATGGTTCTGATGGAAGATACCTTGCCGTAAGATGGACCGCTCAAGATGGAAGCAGTGGACTTCAAACTTTTTACGAATTAAACAGGGCTAAAAATTTTGATGATTACATGAGTGCAATTAATCATTGGACTTGTCCTGGACAAAACTTTGCATTCGCCAGTGTAAGTGGTGATATTGCTATTAAACAACAAGGTGCATTTGTGGCCAGATGGAATAGACAGGGTGATTTTATCATGCCGGGTCAGGACAGTAGTTATTTATGGCAAGGTATGATTCCTGCTTCCGAAAATCCGATGATGAAAAATCCGGAGCGTGGTTTTGTGAGTAGTGCCAACCAAATGTCTACCGATAGTACCTACCCTTATTATTTAGGAGCCGCTAATGCATTTCCTTTATACCGTGGTATTATCATCAATAAAAAGTTGAATGCCATGTTTGGTGTTACGCCTCTCGATGTGCAGGCACTTCAAACCAATAACGATAATATTTTTGCTGAGATGGCAAGGCCGGCAATCTTTAAATTTTTAAATGAGTCTCGTTTAAACGCTACAGAAAAAAAGTATGTTGATTATTTGCGTAACTGGAATTTACGCAATGACGTTAACGAAAAAGGAGCTTCTGTATTTAGAGCTATCTGGGATAGTTTAGAAGTTGCTGTTTGGGCCGATGAATTTAAAAATGCAAAACTTCCATTACAATGGCCCGACGAATCTACACTGCTTGAACAAATGTTAAAAGATTCGGTTATTTTATTTGAAGATAATATTACAACGCCAAATGTAAAAGAGACCATGGTTGACGCTGTTACCATGGCAATTAAAAAAGCAACTCCTGCGTTAGCGCAAATGGAAAAAGAAGGAACGCTTGCTTGGGGTGCTTACAAAGACACACGCGTAAATCACTTATTAAAAATACCATCCCTTAGTAGATTACATTTACCAATAGGAGGTGGCGTTCACATTATTAATGCAACTACAGGTAACCATGGTCCAAGTTGGCGTATGGTGGTTCACCTTGTAAATGGGATAGAAGCGTATGGCGTGTATCCGGGTGGTCAAAATGGAAACCCAGGCAGTAAATACTACGATACATTTATTGATAGTTGGGCTGCTGGACAATATTACCGCCTTTTATTTTTATCGAAACAAGCGGCGCAGCAAAATAATCAAATGAAATGGCGTTTAACTTTTACAAATTCTTAATTTAATTTTTTATGAAATTTATAGTAGCAATTTTTTTACACGCTTTTTTAGCTTTTGCGATAGGATTGTATAGTCAGTTTCCTTGGTGGCTTTTTGTGGGCACATCTGGAATTGTTGCTTTTTTTATCATGGATACGCCCGCTAAAAGTTTTTTTGCAGGATTTTTAGGTTTGGGTGCTTTATGGTCAGGCTTAGCCTTTGGTAAAGACCTAGCCAATGCACACCTCTTGTCTAGTAAAGTGGCGCAAATACTTCCTTTGGGGGGATCTTACATCGCGCTGATTGTTCTTACTGGAATAGTAGGAGGGCTATTGGGTGGTTTTGCGGGTCTTACCGGCGCATATTTGCGCAGTA
>JAIYCS010000051.1 GCA_027487895.1 Sediminibacterium sp.
ACAATTACTTTTTTCTTACCGGAAGGGATGGATTCGTTTGAGTTGAGCGTAGGGTGGGTCATTATTTACAAATTGTGCAAATTTAAGGTACCGCCGCAATTTATCCGTGTAAATTTTAAAATACTTCTTAGATGCTTATGCACAGGGCTTTTGAATCTTATTTGAGTAGTGGAAGCTCCTCCCAGCGTGTGGTATAGCGCGGGCTCCGCATTTCTTGGCGCATTTTCCAGTTGCGGGTAGTGCCGCTGGCTGCAAATTTTAATATATCACCCCGCATCGAAAAATTGATATTGTCGATAGCTTCCATGAGGGCGCGGCTTTTGGCTAGTTTTTCGCCATTTGTAGGTACTGCTACAAACAAGTTCCCCTGAATCACGGTTTCGGGGACAATATCACTTAAAATAACCCCTGCTTTTTTGTAGGTTTTACCTGCTTCAAATAAGCTTCTTACCAGTTCAAGGGCTGCTTTTACGAGCTCGTTGGTAAGCGCCGTTGCAAGGGGCAGGCGAACTGCTCCCGATTTTGTAGGCCCATGCCGGTAATAACTGCCCTTCACTTCTTGTTTGGGTACAATCAACACCGTAATGCCGCGCGCTGCTGCGTGTTGTCTGCGCAGTTTTTCTGCGGCCCTTGCAGTGTAGGTAGCCACCGCTTCTTCTAACTCATGAAGCGTGGTAACGGGGTTTCCAAACATGCGCGTGGTAGCAATCATGTGTTTGGTTACTCTTTCCGATTGCATATCGATGCAAGGAAATCCTTTGAGTTCTCTAAACAAACGCGCGCCTACTACACCTCCTAATTCTTGATGCGCCCAATTTTCGGTACGCAGTGTTAAATCGTACGCAGTGTTAATGCCGTAGTTACTTAATTTTTTAGCATACTGGTAACCAATACCCCACACATCAGCAATGGGTGTTTTTTGAAGTGCTTGTGTAATTTTTTTATCCGTATTTAAAATCAATACACAGCCCGTTATTTGTTTATTTTTTTTAGCAAGTCTATTGGCTACTTTACTCAGTGCTTTGGTAGGTGCTACGCCAATCGAAACACTAATACCGGTCCACTGTTCAATGATGTTTTTAAGTGAAACAGTAAAAGAGGATAAGGCGTTTGGTTCAATATGTGCGAGGTCGATAAAGGATTCATCTACCGAATACACTTCTACACAACCCTCTGGTAGCATGGTTCTTAGCGTTTCCATGACGCGCCAACTTAGGTCACCGTATAAATGATAGTTAGAAGAAAAAGTAATGACACCATTTTTTTTCAAATCATTTTTTTGCATAAAATACGGACTACCCATTTCTACGCCTACTGCTTTTGCTTCGTCACTTCTAGAAATAATGCAGCCATCATTGTTGCTTAATACCACTACCGGCTTGTGTAGTAAATCTGGTTTAAATAAACGTTCACAGGCGCAATAAAAACTATTGCAATCTACAATCCCAACCATTTTGTATTTTATAAAGTAGCATGAATACAATAGATCACCACGCCCCATACTGCAAAAGAAGCGAGTGGATCAATTTCAATGTCGGCGCATTTTTTATTTTCGGCAGAAAGCATTTTTTTAACACCGTTATCGGTGTAGCGCCGAATTAAAAGTTCACCATTTAAAATGGCCACTACAATTTTTTGACTGCTGGCTCTAACGCTGCGGTCTACAATTAAAATATCGCCGGGGTAAATGCCGGCACCGGTCATGGCGTGGCTGTTCATTCTAAAAAAGAAGGTAGCAGGCTTGTTTTTAATGAGCTGCTCGTTGAGGTCAATCCCCCTTTCCATATAATCGTCGGTGGCGGCCCCAAAGCCAGTGGCATTGGCGGTTACAACGTCTTGTTGGGTGTATTTTTTGGAGCCTTTATAGGCAGCCCCCTGCCATTCTTGACTATCCATAAAAGTAAAAAAGTTTTGTTTTAGCTAAAATATTTAGTAAATTTATGCTAAAATAATTGACAAAATAAAAAAGTTATGGACATTCATATGAGCGCGCGCACTGTTTTTACAGGTCAAACCCTTACTACCACTGGGGTGTATCAGTTGGTGGCCTACCCCGACGCAGATTTTACAAATTGGGCACGCACCCTTGGTTTTACCGATAAGCCGGTTATTGAATTAGCCCAGTTTCATACCACTGAGCATATGGAAGCTACTTTACTCAAGTGGATGCACCGTATTATTAGCCAGCAAAAAAGTTTTAGGGTGGCCATCGATGGTTTTGGAGCCCTACCTTCTAGACGTATTTTTATGCGTATTGCCAATCAACAACCCTTTACACAGTTAGCCGCTAGTTTGCAAGTACTCGATCAGTATTTAAAAAGTTATGGATGTACGCCTTCAAAACTGATACAACAACCTTTACTTGCACTCACTTCGCCACTACCGCCCGCAGCTTTTGAACAGTTGGCGGCGCAGTATGTAAATAAAGTAGCGCAGCCATTTTTTGAACTCAGCACCGTTACACTGATTCGCAAAGAGCACGCGCTTGATAAGGGCAAACAGGTAAGCGTTTTTGGGCTACAAACTTTATAAGCAAATTTGGGGTTTGCATACTAAGTTCTATTTTCGTTGTAAATCAATTTTGCTATGGAGTCAGTGATTAACGGAATAGAAACTTTATTTACCTCTATCAGAGGCACTGCAGCTACCAGGGTAGAAAAATTACCACAAAGTGGGAGTGATCGTATTTATTTCAGAATATACGAAGGAAGCAAAACCTATATTGCTACTTATAACCTCAATCAAAAAGAGACACAAACATTTATAAACTTTAGTAAGCACTTTAAAGCTGCTGGCCTTCCAGTACCTGAAGTGCTTGGGGTAAATAACGATGATACCATTTATATCCAAGAAGATTTAGGTACCGAGTCGTTACTCAATCAAATAGAAAAAGAAGGGCACTCTCAAAATGTATATGCACTTTTTCAAAAAAGTTTAGCGGCACTTGCACGCATGCAAATTAAAGGGGACGAAGGTTTTAATTACAACTGGTGTATTACGGCAAAGGAGTTTGGTAAACAAGCCATTTTAAGTGATCTCTTGTATTTCAAATATTACTTTTTAGATACCCTGCAACTTCCTTACGACAAGCAGGCCATGCTTGAAGATTTTGAAGCATTGAGTACCTATTTAACACATACGCAGCATAAGTATTTTATGTTCCGTGATTTTCAGAGTAGAAATATTATTGTCAATCAAAATGATGTTCAATTCATAGATTTTCAGGGTGGCATGAAAGGCGCATTGCAATATGATGTAGCTTCTTTACTATGGCAAGCAAAAGCAGAATTAAGTGAACAGTGGAAAGACAATTTGCTTGACTATTATATGGATCAAGTAGACATTCTATTAAAAGAGCCCGTAGACCGTACTACTTTTGTGAGTCAGTACAATGGCTATGTATTAATCAGACTCTTGCAAGTAATGGGTGCGTACGGATTTAGAGGTTTGTTTGAACGCAAAGCACACTTTTTAGCGAGCATTCCACTTGCTATGCGTAACCTTCAATTTTTTATTGAAAACAAACGCGTGGGTATTGTAACGCCAGAATTTGACAGGGTTTTAAAAATTGTGATGTCTGATGAAATGATTGCGCGTTTTGAACCACCCCAAGCCAATGAATCTACGCCACTCATTGTGTCTGTCAATAGTTTTAGTTATAAACGAGGATTTCCTGTCGATGATTCTGAAAATGGTGGTGGATTTATGTTTGATATGCGTGGCATTTTAAATCCGGGTCGCTTTGATGATTATAAAAAATTATCGGGCCTTGATAAACCGGTGCAAGACTTTTTAGAACAGCGTACAAAAATGAACGAGTACTTAAATAGTGTTTGGGATTTAATTGACATTACGGTAGAAGATTATTTAAAACGTGGGTTTCAAAATTTGCAAATCAATTTTGGATGTACCGGCGGGCAACACCGTAGTGTATATGCTGCAGAACAAACAGCCAGACACCTTCGCAATAAGTATAAAATAAAAACACAACTCTCTCATACCAATAAAGCCAACTGGGTAAAATAATTATTATGAAGGCAATGATACTAGCGGCAGGACTCGGTACAAGGCTAAAACCTTTTACAGATAAGCATCCTAAGGCGCTTGCGTTAGTGAATGGAAAGTCTTTACTACAGCGCAATATCGAATACTTGCAAAAAATTGGTATCACAGAAGTGCTTATTAATGTGCATCATTTTGCAGATCAAATTATTGATGCCGTTACTACAAATAATGGTTGGGGGTCTACCATAACTATATCGGATGAAACAGACGCCGTATTAGAAACGGGAGGTGGTTTAAAAAAAGCGGCTTGGTATTTTGAGAACGAAACTTCATTTGTACTGCTCAATGCAGACATACTCACCAATTTAGATTTACAAGCAGTTATTGATGCGCATACGAACACGGGTGCGCTCGCTACGCTCGCTGTTTCTGTCAGAAACAGTAGTAGGTATTTCTTGTTTGATGAAGCCGGTAAATTGTGCGGATGGAAAAATCAAAATACCGGAGAATATAAGCCAGCACATTTAAACGACGGTAACACGGAACACCTTCAGGCAAAGGCTTTTAGTGGTATTCAGGTAATTGATACCAAATTACTTTCGATGATGCATCAGACGGGTAAATTTTCGATGGTAGATGTGTACCTAGATCTCTGTACTGCACAAAATATTATGGCCTACGATCACACCGGCGCAACATTATTAGATGTAGGTAAGCCAGAAAGTTTGGAGCTAGCGGCAACGCTGTTTGCATAAGGCACAGTAATTTTTGCGCTATCACTTTGCGCGAGTTCGCTATTTACGCCATTAATCTCACTACACCTTAATATAGATTTTCTTTTTATCGAGCACATACACAATGCTCCAATAAAAGGCAATCATACATATGGCGTAAACCAAAGATCCATTGCGTAAATCCCCCGAAATGGGTTTGCAAATATGGTTCCAAAACCAAGGTAATGCACTGGTGGTAGTGTGTCCTGGTTCTAAACTAAGGTCTTCGAAACGCAGTAGTGCGAGTACTCTTGGCAAAAAGCCCGACAAGAAAAATATAAAGAGTGGGTTCTTTCCAAACACATCAAAAAACTTGCTCCAAGCGCCTTTTATTTCTTTAAACTCAATTAAATAAATAAGCACACTAATAGTTACAATGGCAAGGCCTGTCGTGTATAAAACATAACTACTAGTCCATATTTTTTTATTGATCGGAAATACCATGTCCCAGCAAAGTCCTGCTACAATTAATACCACGCCACTAATAAGAAGGTTGGCAAGCATTTCAAAAGACTTTCCTTTTTGCTGAATGTATTGACCTACTAAAAATCCAAAAATAACTTGCACAATACCGGTGAGTGTACTGGTAATGCCTTCCGGATCAAAAGCCACGCCTTCGCCATGGTACATATGCGTTTCACCTAAAATAAGTTTGTCGATACCTGTTCCAAAATAACCGTTCATGCTATATGGATCGCCAGGGGTGCCAAGGCTCGCTGTAATAAACCAATACAGTAATAAGATAACGCCGCCAAGCACAAAAGCACCTTTTGTTTTGGTATAATAAACGATAATCGAAGCAAAAAAGTAACTCAGCGCAATGCGTTGTAAAACGCCAAGGATGCGCACGTTTTCCCATTTTTTAGCCACGAGTACGCCGTCTTCCCATTTAATAAAGGGGCTCCAATTTAAAAAGAGTCCAATACCAAAAATGAGTAGGGTGCGTTTGGTAATTTTTTTCCAAAAAGCAGCACTGCTGCCAGCTTCAAATTTAGGCATCACAAAAGCCATCGCATTACCTACCGCAAATAGGAAAAAGGGGAACACCAAATCGGTGGGGGTTACACCATGCCAAGGGGCATGTTTGAGGGGTCCATAGATGTTTCCCCAGCTACCAGGGTTATTAACAAGTATCATGAGCGCCACAGTAGCACCTCTAAATACGTCTAAAGAATAGTAGCGTTGTTGTTGCATGGCAATTGTTTATGCTCGAAAGATAGCAAATGTTGGTCTGATTTATGTATTTTGCAGGCCTAAAAGTAGCCTAGATAGGCTCATATTATTATTAAGTATTATGGGAAAGAATATTTTAATTACGGGCGGTGCAGGATTTATTGGATCGCATGTTGTTCGTTTGATGGTGACCAAATATCCAGGGTATCAAATTTTTAATTTGGACGCGCTTACATATGCGGGTAATCTTGAAAATTTAAAGGACATCGAAAACGCTCCTAATTATCATTTTGTAAAGGCAGATATTTTAGATGCAGCAGCTTTAAAAAATATTTTTGAGCAGCATAATATAACGGATGTGATTCATTTGGCTGCCGAGTCACATGTAGACCGTTCTATTGTTTCACCACTTGATTTTGTGTACACCAATGTTATTGGTACTGTTAACTTATTAAATACGGCCAAAGATTTTTGGAAGCAGGATTTAAGTTACGAAAATGCACACGATGGTACTTGGGACAGCAAACGTGATCACCTTTTTTATCATATCTCAACCGACGAAGTATATGGTAGCTTAGGAAAGGAAGGTTTATTTACCGAAACAACTTCGTACGATCCAAACTCACCATATTCTGCAAGTAAAGCTGCGAGTGATCATTTTGTGAGAGCCTACGGCGAAACCTACCACTTACCCATTGTGGTTTCTAATTGTTCTAACAATTATGGCCCCAATCATTTTCCAGAAAAATTAATTCCTTTATTCATTCATAATATTATCAATAAAAAAGCCTTACCAGTATATGGTGATGGTCTCTACACACGCGACTGGCTCTATGTTATAGACCATGCACGTGCTATTGATTTAATTTTTCATGAAGGTAAAAAAGGCGACACTTATAATATTGGCGGCTTTAATGAATGGACCAATATTGACCTCGTTAAATTACTCTGCGTACAAATGGATGAAAAATTAGGTCGTGCAAAAGGAGAAAGTGAGCAATTGATTACCTATGTGAAAGACCGTCCAGGACATGATCGTCGTTACGCTATTGATGCTACAAAACTTAATAAAGAATTGGGTTGGACACCATCAGTTACTTTCGAACAAGGACTTGCTGCAACCATCGATTGGTATTTGCAAAACACGGCTTGGTTAGAAAATGTAACCAGTGGTGCTTATCAAACTTACTATAACCAAATGTATACGAACAGATAATGAGAATTGAGCAAACGCCTTTAGTAGACTGTTTTATCGTTCATGAAAAAGTGCATGGCGATGCAAGAGGTTATTTTATTGAAACTTTTAATCAACGTGATTTTAATGCAGCATCGGGTCTAGATATTTTGTTTGTACAAGACAATCAATCAAGATCTAGTAAAGGTGTATTAAGAGGGCTTCATATGCAAAGAGGTGCGTCTGCCCAGGCAAAGCTGGTAAGGGTTTTAGAAGGATCTGTACTTGATATCGCCGTAGATTTAAGAAAAGGTTCTCCTAGTTTTGGACAGCATTTTGCCATTGAATTAACTGCTAGTAACCACAAACAATTTTTTGTACCTGCAGGATTTGCACATGGCTTTGTGGTATTAAGTGAAGCGGCAACATTTTTTTATAAGGTTGATAAATTTTATGAGCCTGGTAACGAAGTGGGTATTATGTACAATGACAAAGATTTAAACATCGATTGGAAATTAGCAGACAGTGAAATTATATTGTCTGAAAAAGATAAAACACTAGGAAGCTTTGCAGATTATGCGGCTTCTTTATAAATTAAATTAGCACATCATGAAAGGTATCATATTAGCAGGTGGTTCAGGTACTAGATTGTATCCAATTACAAAAGGAATTAGTAAGCAGTTAATGCCTATTTATGACAAGCCTATGATTTATTATCCGCTTTCTATTTTAATGTTAGCGGGCATCAAAGAAATTTTAATTATCACTACACCTGAAGACAGCGTGCAGTTTCAGCGTTTATTAGAAGACGGTTCTGAACTGGGTTGTAAGTTCAGTTACGCCGTTCAGGAAAAACCAAATGGACTTGCCCAAGCATTTGTTATTGGTGCCGATTTTATTGGTAACGATAAAGTGGCGCTGGTACTTGGCGATAATATTTTTTATGGCGCAGGGTTTAGTAAACTTGTACAGTCATTTAACAACATCGAAGGCGCTGCCGTTTTTGCTTATGAAGTAAATGATCCAGAGCGTTATGGTGTGGTAGAATTTGACGAAAATAAAAAAGCTATTTCCATCGAAGAAAAACCAACTCAGCCAAAATCAAATTACGCCGTGCCTGGTTTATATTTTTATGACAATGACGTGGTAGAAATTGCTAAAAATATTGAGCCTTCTGCTAGGGGTGAGTATGAAATTACTACTGTTAACAATGAATACCTCCAACGTGGCACTTTACAGGTGGGCATCATGAACCGTGGAACCGCTTGGCTTGATACTGGCACTTTTGACTCTTTAAGTGACGCCTGCGAGTTTGTAAGGGTTATAGAAAAGCGCCAAAGCCAAAAAATAGGTTGTATTGAAGAAGTTGCCTTTAGGATGGGCTTTATTGACCGTGAGCAGCTCTTAAAACTGGCTGCCAAATACGAGAAAAGCGGCTACGGACAGTACCTTAAAGGAATAAAACCCTAGCATTCGAACAAAACAAGGAACCTGTTGTTATTGGCTTTATGGATGCATTTACCATTAAAGATTTAGAGAACCTTTCTGGGATTAAGGCCCATACTATACGCATATGGGAACAGCGCTATCAATTCTTGAACCCTTCAAGAACGGATACCAATATTCGTTATTACACCAACGAAGAGCTTATAACCCTGTTAAACATTGCCCTACTTAACAAGTACGGGTACAAGATTTCCCATATCGATAAGATGAAACCCATCGAAATGAAAGAACGTATTCTTTCATTAACCCAATCGGAAGCACAACTCGAAAGAATTGTAAATGAACTGATTGAGTGCATGGTGGATCTTCGTATCGAAGATTTTGAATCGGTACTGGATTTCCAGATTACCAGCAAGGGTATCGAAAAAACCATCACACAAATTATATTCCCATTCCTTGAAAGAATAGGCATACTATGGGTTACCAGCCGAATCAATCCTGCGCAGGAACACCTTGTTACCAATATTATTAGACAAAAGCTGATTGTAGGGATCGAAAAAACTTCACCAGCTTTGCAAGCTAATTCTACAGCCCTCTTATTCTTACCGGAAGGTGAACACCACGAATTGGGTATCTTATTTATGTATTACTTGCTTAAAGCGCGTGGTGTTAAAGTACTTTATTTGGGTGCCAATGTGCCTATCAAAGACGTGCTCTATGTTGCAGACTTAAAGGTGCCTACATTTGTATATACGCACTTAACCTCTGTGGCTAGTAACTTTAATTTTGAAAAGTTTTTAACTAAAGTAGGTGCGACCCTTCCAAAATACTCGGTGGTGGTGTCTGGTTTACTTACACAAACCTATAAAAAAGGGGTACCAAGCAATGTAAACCTTAAACGTTCTTTACCTGAAGTAATGGACTATTTAGGCAAGATTGCATAGTTATCTTCCTCATTTTTCTACAATATTTTCATAAGGAGCTGATAATCAGCACCTTATTTGTTTAATAAATTTTAAAAAAAATTAAACAAAAATGATTGCGGGATGATTTTCTTTGTTTAACTTTGGTTTTATAAAATTAAACAAAATGTCTACCCCCGAATTTAACGAGCTCATCATCAACAACACTACATTTTTGAAGCCGTTTGCTTTTACGCTTACGCGTGATAACGAGTCGGCCAAAGACTTAGTTCAAGAAACACTTTTTAGAGCATTAGCTAACAGAGATAAATACAATGTGGGCACCAATATTAAAGCTTGGTTGTACACGATCATGCGTAACATTTTTATCAATGATTACCGCAAAAAATCAAAGCAGGCTACTGTATTTGATAATACACCAAACGATTTTTTAATTGACAATAACCAAACATCTGTTAGTAATGAGGCCATTGCTAAACTTAATTTAAAAGAAGTGCAAGAAGCCATTCATAGCTTACCCATCATTTTTAAAAATCCTTTTTTACTTTATTTTGATGGCTATAAGTACCATGAAATCGCTGATATGTTAAATGAACCGCTTGGTACTATCAAAAGTAGAATTCACTTTGCGCGTAAGCTGCTAAAAAATCAGTTGCACCGCTACTAATTTTTGCTTATTTTTATTAGACTTTGAAACAATCTGTTGTTATTATTGGAAGCGGCTTTGCCGGCTTATCTGCTGCGTCATTTATGGCAAAAGCAGGTTGGGATGTTACCGTTTTGGAAAAACATGAGCAGCCAGGTGGAAGAGCACGTAGGTATAAGGCCGCCGGTTTTACATTTGACATGGGACCAAGTTGGTATTGGATGCCCGAAGTTTTTGAACGTTATTTTAATCAGTTTAATAAGTCGGTTTCTGATTATTACCAGCTTATAAGGCTTGACCCATCTTACCGCGTATATTGGCCTGATGGTCCGGTAGATATTCCTGCTAATTACAATGCCCTTAAAAATTTATTTGACACCATTGAGCCAGGGGCAGGTCATCAACTCGATTTATTTTTAGCAGAAGCTGCTTATAAATATGAAGTTGGTATTAACAAGCTCGTGCACAAGCCAGGTCAATCTGTTACCGAATTTTTAGATTGGGAACTCTTTAAAGGCGTTTTTAAACTTGATGTTTTTAATTCCATTAAAAAGCACGTCGCAAAACATTTTAAAAATCCAAAACTGCGTGAACTCATGGAGTTTCCAGTTTTGTTTTTAGGCGCTTTACCAGAGAACACACCTGCGCTTTATTCGCTTATGAATTACGCGGACATTAAAGGCGGTACTTGGTATCCTAAAACAGGGATGTATAATATTGTTGAAGGCATGTATGATTTAGCGGTATCGCTTGGCGTACAATTTAAATTTGAACACGAAGTCACTGCTATCGAAGTTGAAAATAAAATAGCAACACGTGTTTGTACCAGTAAAGGAAATTTTGAAGCAGATGTAATTATAGGTGGCGCCGATTATCACCACATCGAAACCGCGCTGTTGCCTGCTGCGGCTAGGTCTTATAGTGCTGCTTATTGGGATTCACGGGTTATGGCGCCAAGTTGTCTTCTTTTTTATATTGGACTTAATAAAAAATTAAAAGACGTTCAGCATCATACCTTGTTTTTTGATACATCATTTGACGTGCATGGTGCCGAAATTTATACGACAAAATCTTGGCCCACCGATCCGCTTTTTTATATGAGTATCACATCTGTAACAGATGCTACATCGGCGCCAGAAGGTCACGAAAATATGTTTTTACTCATGCCTGTGGCAACGGGTTTAGCAGGAGATACGGAAGACGTTCGTGAAAAATATTTAGATCAAATGTTAACCCGTATCGAAAAGAGGCTCGGTCAATCTGTTAAGGATGCTATTGTTTATAAAAGGTCTTTTGCGCAATCTGATTTTATATCTGATTATCATGCCTTTAAAGGCAATGCATACGGGCTTGCAAATACGTTACTGCAAACGGCTATTTTAAAACCAAGCTGTCGTAGTAAAAAAGTAAAAAATCTTTTTTATACGGGTCAGTTAACAGTGCCGGGTCCGGGCGTGCCGCCAAGTTTGATTAGTGGTGAAGTGGTGGCTGGACAAGTTGTAAAACATTATTCAACAAATAAAAACAAACAACTATGATGAACCTGTTTCATGAAGTGAGTCAGGATTGTAGTAGAATAACCACCGAAAAGTATAGCACTAGCTTTTCTTCGGCGATTAGATTGTTGCATAAAGACTTACGTACTCCCATTTGTAATATTTATGGTTTTGTTCGTTTTGCGGATGAAATAGTAGATACTTTTCATGGTTACGATAAGGCCATGTTATTTGAAGAATTTAAGAAAGCAACCTACGATGCTATTGAAAGAGGCATTAGTTTAAATCCAATTTTACATAGTTTTCAAATGACCGTTAATCAATATAAAATTGATCATGCACTCATTGATGCTTTTTTATACAGCATGGAACTTGATTTAGGTAAGCATACCTATGATAGAGCCGGCTACGAAACTTATATTTATGGTAGTGCCGAAGTGGTAGGTCTTATGTGTTTGTATATATTTTGCGATGGCAACCAGGCGCAGTATGATGCATTAAAGCCTGCTGCAAAAAGTTTAGGATCTGCATTTCAAAAGGTGAATTTCTTACGTGATGTTAAGGCCGATTTTGAAGGATTAGACCGTATGTATTTTCCAGATTGCGATTTTGCCAATTTTACACAGGCCGATAAATTAGCTATTGAACAGGATATACAAAAAGATTTTGATGAAGCGTATGCAGGTATTTTAAATTTACCCATCAAAGCAAGATTTGGCGTGTATGTTGCTTATAAATATTACTTATCGTTGTTTAAAAAAATACAGCGCCTAGAGCCTGCGCATATTTTAGAGTCTCGTATTCGTATACCAGATTATGGCAAGGCCTTTATTCTTGCAAAAGCCGGCATTAGAAGTCAGTTAAATATTATGTAAAGCCCCCGTCATGATAGAAGAAGTAGTGCTTGTAAACGAAAAGGATGAAGCGGTGGGCGCCATGGAAAAAATGGCTGCGCACGAACAGGCGATACTTCATAGGGCATTTAGTGTTTTTATTTTCAATAAAAATGGCGATGTATTAATGCAGCAGCGCGCGCATAGTAAATACCATAGCGGAGGTTTATGGACCAATACTTGTTGCAGTCATCCAAGACCCGGTGAGGAAGTTGTAGCTGCAGCTACTAGAAGGTTACAAGAAGAAATGGGATTTACAACAAATCTTACTAAAGCATTTGACTTTACCTATAAAGCAGCATTTGAAAATGGGTTAACAGAACATGAGTTTGATCATGTAATTATAGGACAGTATGATGGTGTGGTAAATTATAATCCAAACGAAGTAGCCGCATATGCATTTATGCCAGTTCATGAACTAGAACATCAAATACAGGAAACACCAGAACGTTTTACAGCTTGGTTTCATATCGCATATCCAAAATTAAAAGCATGGATGGCGCATCCACAAAATAAAATTCATGCAGCCTAAAAGAGCGGTTATTATTGGTTCAGGTATTGCAGGACTTGCGGCTAGTATTAGGTTGGTGGCGCAGGGGTATGAAGTGCATGTATATGAAAAATCAGATAAGCCAGGCGGAAAACTCGGTCATTTTTCTGAAGCGGGGTATCAGTTTGATACAGGCCCTAGTTTGTTTACCCAACCACATCAATTAGAGGCCCTACTTGCATTAGTTGGAGAAAAACTATCCGATTATTTTACCTATCAAAAAATGCCCGTTTCTTGTCATTATTTTTATGAAGACGGAACCGTAATTCATGCTGCTACAGATCCCGAATTATTTGCTCAAGAAGCGCATCTAAAAACGGGCGAGCCGGTTAGCAACATTAAAAATTATTTAGCTGCTTCCGAAAAATTATACACGCGTATCGGTCAAGTTTTTTTAGACCATTCGTTACATAAGTTTTCTACGTTGTTTAAGATTCCGCTTTTGTCGGCGTTACGCGCATTTAAACTGCCCTATGTAACAAAGTCGATGCATAAGCACAACGAAAAGGCTTTTTCTTCTAAAAAATTAGTGCAACTATTTAATAGGTATGCTACTTATAATGGAAGCAATCCTTATGTGGCACCTAGTATGCTCACTTTAATTGCTCATTTAGAGCATAATGAGGGAAGTTTTTATCCTATGGGCGGCATGATTTCAATTACAAACACACTAGTGGCTGTTGCGCAAAAAAAAGGCGTGCAATTCCATTTTAATAGTCCCGTTCAAAAAATTACAACATCAAATAATAAAGTAACGGGTATAGAGGTTAATGATTGTGGAGTACCCGCTGATATAGTTGTAAGTAACGCGGATGTTTATTTTACTTACCTAAATTTATTAGGCGAGCCTTCTAAGGCGCAACATATTTTAAAGCAGGAGCGGAGTAGTAGTGCCCTGATTTTTTATTGGGGTATCAAAAAAGATTTTCCACAGCTTAGTTTGCATAATATTTTTTTTACAGAAAATTATGAAGCCGAGTTTGCACATTTATTTGAGGTAAAAATTCCATTTTCGGATCCTACCGTATACATTAATATTACATCGGTGTGTGAGCCAGGTATTCAGGCGCCAGCGGGTAAGCAAAACTGGTTTGTGATGGTGAATGTACCCGCAAACACCGGTCAAGATTGGACCGCCATTACTGCATCTGTAAAAAAACAAGTACTTGCCAAGCTCGAACGCATGTTGGGTGAGCCCATTGAACCTTTAATTGAAACAGAAAAAATATTAGATCCTTTATTGATTGAAGCAAAAACGGATTCATATCAAGGGTCTTTGTATGGCACCAGTTCCAATGCCCCCATGGCAGCATTTTTACGTCATCCTAATTTTAGCAAAGAGTACAAGGGTCTCTATTTTGTGGGTGGCAGTGTACACCCCGGTGGCGGTATTCCGCTTTGTTTAAAAAGTGCAGAAATTATGAGTAATTTAGCGGCAAAAGACAGCGTGCTATGAGGCTTTTTGTAGAAAAATATAAACTTGCTATTTCTGTTTTTATAGCACTCCTTTTTCACGTGAGTGGCATGCTTGGTATTTTAATTTCTGACCATGGAGCTTGGTTTGTTTCAAATACGCCACTCAACCTTTGGATTATGTTTGTGCTGCTGCTTTGGAATCAGCCCAGCTTATCTCCTAAATTTTGGTATTTTTTTATCGCTGCATTTGTTACAGGCATGCTCTCTGAAATAATAGGCGTAAACACAGGTTTATTGTTTGGATCTTATTTTTACGGAAAGGCAATGGGCCCCGGACTCATGGACGTACCATATACTATTGGTATGAACTGGTTTGTGGTTGTTTTTTGTGCCGGTACTGTTATGAAAATGTTGCACCGCTGGTTACAGCATCAGTTTTTAAAAGAAGGGGAAGCTGTCCCTAAACGCATAGAGAATCTGGCATTTGTTATTGATGCAGCCCTTGTGGCGGTTTTATTTGATTGGCTAATGGAGCCTGTTGCTGTAAAACTTGGATTTTGGACCTGGCTATCACTAGATATTCCGGTGTACAATTATGTATGTTGGTTTATTGTGAGTGCGGGTTTACTGGTTTTATTTAGAAAATGGGAGCAACCTAAAGCCAACCCTTTTGCACTACATTTGTTATGTATTCAAGTGCTGTTTTTTTTAACACTTCGAAATTATTTACCATGATCTATGTTTTTGTTGCTATAGGCGTTTTTTTGTTGATGGAACCCATTACTTGGGCTACCCATAAATATGTCATGCATGGCTTTTTATGGTATTTGCATGAAGATCACCACAAGAAAAGCGATGGCTTCTTTGAAAAAAACGACGCCTTCTTTTTAATATTTGCCATTCCAAGTTGGCTTTGTATTATGCTAGGTAGTATGGCGCAAAATTACTGGTCGGTGGGTATTGGTGCTGGTATCGCCATGTATGGCTTTGCCTATTTTTTAGTGCACGAAATAATCATTCACCAGCGTTTTAAATTATTTACCAGATCTAATAATAAGTACATCAAAGCCATTAGATGGGCGCATAAAATGCACCATAAGCATTTAGGTAAAGAGGATGGCGAAAGTTTTGGTATGCTAATTGTCGCAAAAAAATACTGGGACAAAGTGCGCAAAGAAGAAGCCTTACAAAATCAAGCATAGGCTTTTTTGAAATCACAGTACGATTATATCATTACAGGTGCAGGTCTTGCGGGTTTAAGTTTACTTATGCGCATGATGCAGCATCCTTTTTTTGATAATGCTCAAATTTTGGTGATTGATGCAGCTCAAAAAAATACCAATGACCGAACCTGGTGTTTTTGGGAAAAAGAACCTGATATTTTTGAACCCATCGTAATCAAAAAATGGGATCATGTTTCTTTTATTGCACCCACTTATAAAAGTGAATTGAACTTATCGCCCTTTGTTTATAAAATGATTAGGGGAATTGATTTATATACGCATGTATTATCGCTCGCTGCCAGTAAATCAAATATTACATTTTGTACAGAATCTGTTTTGTCGGTTCAAACGACACAAACTGGAGCTAGGGTTCAGCTCAAAAATCAAACACTTACCGCCAATAAAGTTTTTAATAGCATTTTATTTGAACCAGTAAATGTGCTGGCGCAAAAGTCTTCTGATTATTTTTTATGGCAGCATTTTAAAGGCTATGAAATAAAAACGGAAACCCCTGTTTTTAACGATTCGGTAGCCACACTCATGGATTTTACCGTAGATCAATCAAAGGGCACTACGTTTATGTATGTAATGCCTACTTCTAGTACTACCGCACTTGTAGAATATACGTTGTTTACAGAAAATTTATTAGCAGACAAGGATTACAACGAAGCCATACAGGCCTATATTCAAAAAACATATGGCGCCGTGGTGTATAGTATAACACATCAAGAATTTGGTCAAATACCTATGACTAATTTTGCTTTTTCTGTTGGTGCTGGAAACATCATTAACATGGGTGTTGCTGGTGGTCAGGTAAAAGGAAGCAGTGGTTATGCATTTCATTTTGTTCAAGAAAAAACAAAAGCGATTATAGCTGATGTAGTGGCCGGCAAAAATCCATTAAGGACGCTGGGTTTTTCTCAAAAAAAGTTTAGCCTGTACGACGCCGTATTACTTAGGGTATTACAAGACAAAAAATTAGATGGCGCTACTATTTTCACTCAAATATTTTCTAAAAATCCACCAGACCGTGTATTTCGTTTTTTAAACAACGAATCTTCACTACTTGACGATTTGCACATAATGGCATCTGTGCCAACGCATATTTTTTTACCAGCCGCACTATATGCTTTACTGGGTGTAAAGCGGCGGCGAGGCCTTAATTAATACGGGCGGGTATTTGCAATTCATTTATTTTTGCTGCCCACCTTGCAATTGGCCTCGTAGTACAATGGATAGTATAAGAGTTTCCGAAGCTCCAGATTCAGGTTCGATTCCTGACGAGGCCACTAACAATCTTTTCTTTTTCTTCTATTTTTTGCCACTAATTAAGTAATATTAAGGACTCAATTTGAGTTCATCTATACTTATTTGTTGTATGTTATTATTAGGAATAGATCTTGGCACTTCTTCTGTAAAAGTTTCTGTATTGGACGCCAGTAATGGCAAGGTAATGGCTACCGCACAACATCCTGAAACCGAGGCTGCCATTATTTCCCATCATCCCGGCTGGGCTGAGCAGTCACCCAATCAGTGGTGGCATGATGTTAAAGCTGCTATTTTAAAATTACACGCTTCAGGAGCTTATAATCCTTCTGATATTGGCGCTATTGGCATTGCCTATCAGATGCATGGACTGGTTCTGGTAGATAGTAATCAAAACGTAATTAGAGATAGTATCATTTGGTGTGATAATAGAGCGGTAGCCATAGGTGAAAAGGCATTTGAACAAATAGGCAACGAATATTGCTTAACGCACTTATTAAATTCTCCAGGAAATTTTACGGCATCAAAACTTGCATGGGTCAAACAAAATGAACCTGAACATTATGCTCAAATTCATAAAATGATGCTCCCCGGCGATTTTATTTCGATGAAATTAACCGGTGAAATTACTACTACCATTGCTGCATTATCTGAAGGGATGTTTTGGGATTTTAAAAACAATTGTTTGTCTGAGGCGGTTATAAATTATTACGGGCTTGATGCGCAGCATATACCGGTAATCAAAAATGTATTTGATACACACGGATATGTAACTGAACATATTGCCAGTGAACTTGGCATTTCAAAAGGAATTCCGGTGACTTATAAAGCCGGCGATCAACAAAACAATGCACTTTCATTAAATGTATTAAATTCTGGTGAAGTAGCTGCAACAGCAGGCACATCGGCGGTGATATATGCAGTATCTAATAGTTTGCAAGCCGATACTGCGTCTAGGGTTAATTCATTTGCGCACGTCAATCACACACAGGAGCACAATAGCATCGGTGTATTATTATGTATTAATGGTGCAGGCATTTCAAATAGTTGGATGAAAAATAAATTGGGTGCTAGTAGTTACAACGAGATGAATGCGCTTGCTGCATCTGTTGCACCAGGATCTAATGGCGTATCTGTACTTCCATTTGGGAATGGGTCAGAACGCATGCTACACAATAAAAATATTGGCGCTCATATTACGGGACTTGACTTTAATAGACATGAGCTGTCGAACATATACCGAGCAGTTCAAGAAGGTGTTGTGTTTGCTATGCAATATGGTTTTAAAGTGCTGCAGCAAAACGGTGTGCAACCAACAGTTATTAGAGCAGGTAAAGCCAATATGTTTTTGAGTGATGTTTTTGTAGACTGTTTTGTAAATACACTAGGGGTGCCGTTAGAGCTCTATAATACAGATGGAAGTAAGGGTGCAGCAATTGGTGCAGGCTATGGCGCCAAAGTATATGCTACAATTGAGGAAGCTTTTGTTAATAGCAAGCCATTAACCACTATAGCGCCATCAGCAAATACCAATTACAGAGAAGCTTATCAAAATTGGGAAGCGCAATTGACACTTCAAATCAAAAACAATCAATAAATTTAAAGTATTAAAATATAACGTATGTCAGTAGTCTTAGGGTCTAAGGAATTTTTTAAAGGAATAGAAAAAATTAAATACGAAGGAACTTCTTCGCATAATCCACTTGCATTTAGATGGTACAACGAAAATCAAGTAGTGGCAGGCAAAACCATGAAAGAGCATTTTAGGTTTGCTTGTGCATATTGGCATAGCTTTTGTGGTTCAGGTGCTGATCCTTTTGGTGAGCCAACGCATTTGTTTGAGTGGGATACAAAATCTGATCCTATCGAAAGAGCAAAAGATAAAGCAGATGCTGCATTTGAATTCATGACAAAATTAGGCGTGCCTTATTATTGTTTTCATGATGTAGATGCTGTTGAATATACAAATGATGTTCATGAAAATGAAAGACGCTTACAAGCCATTACAGCGTACTTAAAAGAAAAGCAAGCTGCTAGTGGCATCAAACTACTTTGGGGCACTGCTAATTTATTTTCAAGTAGAAAATACATGAACGGCGCCGCTACAAATCCAGATTTTACTGTGCTCGCACATGCAGGCGCACAGGTAAAGGCTGCATTAGATGCAACAATTGCACTCGGTGGAGAAAATTATGTTTTTTGGGGTGGAAGAGAAGGCTACATGAGTTTATTAAACACCAACATGAAGCGTGAAAAAGAACATTTAGCAAGCTTTTTAAAAGCGGCTAGAGATTATGGTAGAAAAAATGGTTTTACCGGGAAGTTTTTTATAGAACCTAAGCCTTGTGAGCCATCTAAGCATCAATATGATTATGATTGTGAAACCGTGATTGGTTTTTTACGTGAACACGATTTATTAAATGATTTTAGTTTAAATATTGAAGTAAACCATGCAACCCTTGCTGGACATACGTTTACGCATGAATTACAAGTAGCTGCTGATGCTGGACTATTAGGTAGTATGGATGCCAACAGAGGCGATTATCAAAATGGTTGGGATACCGATCAATTTCCATCTGATATCAATGAATTAACAGAGGCACTACTTATTATTTTAGAAGCAGGTGGTTTTAAAGGAGGCGGTATTAATTTTGATGCAAAAATTAGACGTAACTCCACAGATCCACAAGATTTATTTTATGCGCATATTGGTGGTATGGATGTTTTTGCAAGAGCGCTCCTAACAGCAGATGCTATTTTGCAGCAGTCTGAGTATAAAAAAATTAGAGCCGACCGTTATGCAAGTTATGATACCGGTAAAGGAAAAGATTTTGAACAAGGGAAACTTTCATTAGAAGATTTAAGAGACATTGCCATTGCAGCAGGTGAGCCAGCAACCATTAGTGGTAAGCAAGAGTTCATCGAAAATTTAATTAACCGCTATATTTAATGAATAAGGCGGAAGTAAGTGCGCTATTTGCCCAGCAGTTTAATGAAGCGCCTTCATTTGTTATAGCCTCGCCGGGGCGCATCAATTTAATTGGGGAACACGTAGACTACAATAGTGGCTTTGTACTTCCTGCGGCCATTGATAAGTATATGTATGTGGCAGTTTCACATCGAAACGATAGCCAAATATTATTGCACGCTACCGACCTCAATCAAAACTTCCAAACGAACTTAGACGCTGCTTTGCAGCCTTCAAGTAGTGGATGGCCTAATTATGTATTAGGTGTTATCGATGAACTTAGAAAAGATGGGCATGTTGTTTCAGGTTTTAACATGCTTATTACGGGTAATATTCCTATAGGTGCTGGGGTATCATCATCGGCGGCACTTGAATGTGCGACCGTTTTTGCATGCAAGCATCTTTTTGATTTAGATATTAGTAAACAAGTAATGGTAAAAACAGCACAACGCTCCGAAAATAATTTTGTAGGCGTAAACTGTGGTGTGATGGATCAGTTTGCAAGTATGTTTGGCAAAGCGGATCATGTCATAAAACTAGATTGCGCTGATTTATCTTATACCTATTTTCCATTTAAGCTAGAAGGCATTTCTATTGTACTGTTTGATACATTCGTCAAACATTCACTAGCATCATCGGAGTATAATACCAGAAGACAGGAATGCGAAACTGGTTTGGCGGCGCTTCGTCAACAATTTTCTATTACTTCTTTTAGAGAAGCGACGCTGTTTATGTTAGAAGCAGTAGCTGATTCAATAAGTGACAAAGTATACAACCGTTGTAAATACGTGATAGAAGAAATTGCCCGCATGGAAGCGGCTTGTGATCATTTGCTTGCTGGTGAAATAGATGCATTTGGTGCGCGTATGTACGAAACGCACAAGGGGCTTAGTGAACTTTATGAAGTTAGCTGTGCGGAGCTCGATTGTATTGTAGAAAACTGCAAAAAACAAAAGGATATTGTTGGCGCAAGAATGATGGGCGGTGGTTTTGGTGGCTGTGTAGTAGCACTTGTGCAAGCAACCAAGGTTGAAGAGATATATAACCGAATCAACACTGCCTACCATAACAAATTTGGGCGAAACATGGGAAAATACCTGATGCAAATTGGGGATGGCACTAGGCTACTAGATTAATATTTACAACTATTCAATTATGAAAAAGAGTATGGTAACTCAAAAGAGATTCTTTTTGGCGTTATGCCTTTTTGTGCTTGTTATTTTACAAAAACATTCTTTTGGGCAAAGAAATATTTTATCAAAGGCCTTTACACAAAACGAGTTACAGAATAAATTATCAAATATTGCAGCTTGGCGACTAGAGCAAAAGAATAATTATTTACAAAAAGTAGCCGCGCTACCAGACTCTGTGAAAGCAAGGCTTGTAAAAGAAGGTGAGCGGGGATTAAAATATGATTGGCCAGCCTTACCAGCAAGTTTATACCTCGATTACAAATTAACGGGTACCCGTTATAATTTCGAAAGAAAAAACAATGAACGTCGAAAAGTTTTAAACGAACTAGCGGTTGCTGCCATTATTACAAAAGACAAAAAATACATTCCTCAAATCGCGAGTGGTATTTGGACGCTTTGTGAGCAAAGCACTTGGGTGCTTCCAGCGCATATTGTTGCTCAAAAAGAAAAAACAGGATTACCTGACCCCTACGAAGTGGTTATTGATTTAGGAAGCGGTACCGCTGCTGCGCAGCTGTCCATGATTCAGTTTATGTTAAGTGATGAACTAGATGCCTATTCGAAAGGTATTGGCAAACGCGTTTTTGCAGAATTAAATAAAAGAATATTTCAGCCTTATCTAACACGTACTGATTTTTGGTGGATGGGATTTACCGGACAGCCTGTAAACAATTGGAATCCATGGGTAAATACCAATGTACTTATGACAGCATTATATAGTGAGCTTAAAGCGGATAGCGTGGGTCTCATTATTGGCAAAACGGTTAAGAGTACCGATTTTTTTGTCAATCAATATCCTAATGATGGAGGATGTGATGAAGGTCCTTCTTATTGGAGCGAAGCTGGGGGTAAGCTCATGCGCTTTATTCATGTTCTAAATAAGTTAACAGCAACATCTATTGATTGGAAACAGCAACAACTTATTTACAATATGGGCAGCTATATTAGCAAGGTCCATATTGGAGAAAATAATTTCGTCAATTTTGCAGACGCTTTTTCTAAATCGATACCAGATCCTGAAAGCGTATACTCTTATGGCGCGCTTTATAATGACGCTGATTTAAAATCTTTTGGGGCCTATTTATTTGGGTTGCAAAAACACAAATTAGACAATGGTAATATCATTGATTTTTTAGAAACTGCATCTATTTATGATTCGCTTACGTCGGTAACTGCAACCCCACCACTTCCTGCTGTGTCTTGGTTTGGGGACAGGCAGGTACTAACGGCTAGAACTAAAAGCAAATCTACCAATGGCCTTTTTTTAGCGGTTCAGGGTGGACATAACGCCGAAAGTCATAACCACAACGATATTGGTAATTTTATTGTGTATGCAAATAATACCCCCGTTTTTGTTGATGCAGGTGTTGGATCTTATACTGCACAAACATTCAGCAGTAAGCGTTATGAGCTATGGAATATGCAATCGGGTTGGCATAACTGCCCTACTATTAATGGTGTGATGCAAAAAGAAGGCATTTCCTATAAGGCAAATGATGTTCAGTTTCAACAAACAGCAAATAGTATTTCTTTATCTATGGATATAGCAGCTGCGTATCCAGCGGATGCAGCTGTTAAAAAATACATTCGAAAATTTGATTTTGATCCCTCAAAAAATAGTATTCAAATTTCTGAAAATTATGAACTGCTGGCACTCAATCAAAAATTGGTGCTTCACTTTTTAGTGCATCTTAAACCGACTATAGAAAAGCCAGGAAAAATTGTGTTTAATAATGGCGAAAAAAAATTACTTGAATTTAATTATGATGCAAAATTATTTGATGTAAGCATAGAAGATAAATTACTAGACGATGAACGAATTACTGGCATGTGGGGTAAGCAGTTATACCGTATTAATTTAACAGCAAAAGACCTTAAAAAAACCGGAAAACAAAACTTCACGATTCAATTGGTAGATGCTGTTTTATAAATAATATTATTATGAAAAGAAGAAATTTTATACAACTATCCTCTATATTAAGTTTTGTGGGTTTAGCACCCGCTATTACGAGTGCTACTGTAGTTGATACGAAGGCTATCGACGAGGCTTTTGAAACTACAGGCGAAAAAGACCGCATGTATTGGGTTAAACTACTAGATAAAATAGCATCGCCAATTTTATCTAGTATGAGTAAAGGGGAGCTCCGGAAAAATATGCCCATGGATTATAGTCCTACCTGGGACAACCGCAATAAAGAAGTGGCTTATATGGAAGCCATTGGGCGTTTAATTGTAGGTATTGCCCCATTTGTATCACTGCCAGATGATGATACCGAAGAGGGGCGTATCAGAAAAAAAATGCGTAATCAAATTCACGCATCACTCGCACATGCCGTGGATCCGGAAAGTCCAGATTATTTATATTGGGGTTCACTAAAAGTAGCGCAACCACTTGTGGATGCTGCCTTTTTAGCCCAGGCATTGTTACTCGCGCCTGCTGCGCTATGGGAGCCGCTTAGTAAACAAACCAAAGAGCGTTTTATTACAGAATTTACAAAACTTCGCGCCATTAAACCATCTAATAACAACTGGGTTTTATTTGCGGCCATCGTAGAAACATTTTTATTAAGTATTGATGCGCCTGTTGACGCTGCCCGTATTGATGCCGGTATAGATAAAATACAAGGTTGGTATGTGGGTGATGGTTGGTATAGCGATGGTGTTAAATTTCATTTTGATCATTACAATGGTTTTGTAATTCAGCCTATGCTAGTAACTGTACTTCGTGTAAATGTTAGTAAAGGAAGAAGAACACAAGCGGAACTAGATATTGCTATTAAACGCATGCAGCGTTATGCTTCATTTCAAGAACGTTTTATTTCACCAGAAGGAACCTTCCCAATTTTTGGAAGATCCTCTACCTACCGTGTAGGTGCTTTTTGGCCACTCGCTACACTTGCACTAGAAGAAAACTTGCCAACGGGTGTATTGCATTCACAAGTAAGACCTGCGCTAACTGCTGTATTCAAAAGAGTATTTGTCAAAGACACATTTAATGCAAATGGCTTACTAACACTTGGTTTTGTAGGAGCCAACCAGTCAAATATTGCAGATTCATACTCCAATACGGGTAGCATGTACCTTGCTTCATTTGCATTTATGCCACTCGGGCTACCGGCATCTCATGAATTTTGGACAGCGGCACCAACCAATTGGACGCAAAAAAAAGCATGGAATGGAGAAGTATTTCCCAAAGATTACGCAGTAGATTATTAACTTTAGAATATCATTAAATTTTGGACATGAAAAAATACATTGTTGGTTTTGCATTTTTGTTTGTGATGATTCAATCCAGTTATGGACAAACTGCTTCTTTGAAAAATAAAATGAAAGATCTTATAGAAGATAATTTTGTTTTTGCAGCCAAACAGTATCAGTATTTAAAAGCAAATACGCCTGACTCTCTAATGCCACGTAGTTATGTGCAGGCAACTGGCACATCAGTAACTAGTGATACCAAATGGTGGTGTAGTGGATTTTATCCGGGCACTTTATGGTATTTATATGCCCATACCAAAGATGAAAATATTAGAAAGGAAGCAGAAAAACGACTTGGTATTTTAGAAAAAGAAAAATACTATACGGGCAATCATGACTTAGGTTTCATGATCTATTGTTCTTTTGGAACGGCATACAAATACACCAATAATCCTGCCTATAAAGACGTTGTTGCCATTGCAGCTAAATCTTTATCTACCCGCTATAGACCCACTATTAAATCAATTCAATCTTGGAATTCTAGTGCGCGTTTAAGTTGCCCAGTAATTATTGACAATATGATGAACCTTGAATTACTACACTGGGTAAGTGATCATGGTGGCGATCCGGTCTATAAAGAAATTGCAATTACACATGCCAACACAACAATCGAAAATCAATTTAGACCAGACAATAGTTCGGTACACGTAGTTGATTGGGATTTAGCCAATCAGCGCATCTTAAAAAAAGTTACTTGGCAGGGTGCCTCAGATTCATCGGCATGGTCGAGAGGTCAAACTTGGGGCCTTTATGGTTATACCATGATGTACCGTTTTACAAAAAATCAAGCTTATTTAAACCAAGCTAAAAAAATAGCAAAATTTATATTGTCTCATCCTAATTTACCAATGGATAAAGTGCCTTATTGGGATTTTAATGCACCAGGTATACCAAATGTTCCTCGTGATGCATCAAGTGGTGCCATTATGGCCTCTGCTTTGTTAGAGTTAGGGCAATATACCAGTGGTGCAGAAAAAAAGGAATACATCAAAACTGCCGAAACCATACTAATGGCACTTGCTTCTGATGCTTATAGGGCTAAGCTTGGCGAAAACGGAGGTTTTATACTCATGCATAGCGTGGGATCGCTTCCACACAAGTCTGAAGTAGATGCGCCTTTAACCTACGCCGACTATTACTTTATAGAAGGACTTACCCGTTATAAAGATTGGTATTTGAAATAATACACATTTAAGGGCGTTTATTTGCCGTTCGTCTATTTTAACACTCTGTTTGGCAATACTTTGTAAACAACAAGGTACTTTTGTGCAGCATTTTTAATAATGCAACACTTAAGAACCAAACAAACTGCATGAATTTATCATTTCAAGGACACAAAAGCATAGCGCTTACGCTATTTTCATTTTTAATTTCATTCGCCACATTTGCGCAAATCAGTTCGATTAAAGGAACGGTAAAAGATACCACCGAAAAAAAGGTTTTATCCCTCGCTTCAGTAAATGTATTAAGGGCCAAAGATTCGGTACTGGTAAAAACAGTAAGAACCTCAAATAATGGAGAATATAGTATTTCAAGCTTACCAGTAGGGAATTATATTATAATGGTAAGCTATCCGCAGTACGCCGATTTTACAGATAAAATTACTGTGGGCGCTGCGCCGACAGTGCTCAATATTGCCATTGATACGAAGGCGCATATACTTAAAGAAGTAATCGTGAAAAATACGGTATCAGCTATTCGGGTTAAAGGTGATACCACCGAATATAAAGCCGATAGCTTTTATGTTACCCCAAATGCCGACGTACAAGAATTATTAAAAAAAATGCCGGGTATTCAAGTAAACGCACGTGGAGAAATTACAGCGCAGGGCGAAAAAGTAAATAAAGTACTTGTGGATGGCGAAGAGTTTTTTAGTGATGACCCTGCGGTGGTAACTAAAAATTTAAGAGCCGATGTGGTTGACAAGGTGCAAGTGTTTGATAAAAAATCGGATCAAGCGGTGTTTACCGGTATTGATGATGGGCAAAAGTCTAAAACCATTAATCTTCAATTAAAGGAAGATAAAAAAAATGGATTCTTTGGTAAAGCAGAGGCTGGAAGCAACTTTAATCAGTTTGGTAATGGTAAATTAATGACCAATGCTTTTAAAGGCAAAAGAAAAATTGCCGGTTATGTAACAACCGACAATACCAAATTTGATAATTTAAATTGGGATGAGGCTCAAAATTATGGTGACGGTAGTGGCATGGTTACAGAATTTGGAGATGGTGGCATGTCAATGATTATGACAAGTGGCGATGGTGAAGAAGGGGGCTCTACAGGCTTTCCTAACCAACAATCGGCGGGTGCTACCTATAGTAATAAATTTGATAAAGGTTCTGTTAATACCAGCGCGCAATACAATAGACTTATTGTAAATGGGTTAACAAGTTCATATAGTAAAACCATTTTACCTACCAACTCTATTGTCAATAACACCAATAGTGCGCAGCGTACCGAAAAGAAAAAGTATAAACTATCCACCACCGATCAGTGGGGTACCGATAGCACAGGGCTCTTTAAATTAACACTAAAGGCAGCTAATGTCATTTCTGATAACACAACCAGCTTTACGGGTGGTTCATTTATCCCTGAAACAGGTGCTAATCTTAATAACACTGCACGCACTACAAGTAATAGTACCAACGATAAAACATTGAACGGTTCACTAAGTTACCGCTTACGTTTTGCAAAAAAAGGTAGAACCATTTCTGTAAATTCAGATTTTAATTTTGGCGACAAAACACAGGATGGTTTATTACAAGCGCAAAACGATTATTTTAATGCGTCTAACGTAATTATTAAACAGGAAACCATTGCGCAAACCAAATCCTTATCTCAACTTACCTCTGCGGGTAGCGTAAATACAGTGTATACTGAGCCGCTTGGCAAAAATTCATTTTTGATTTTTAATTATAAAATTGGGTTGGCAGGGAATAATTCTGAACGCAACACATTTGATGATAGGGTTGGACAACCAAAAATAAAAGTAGATACTTTAAGTAACCATTTTAAATTTAATACGGTTAATAATAGTGGTAATATCAGTTACCGATATGCCGTTAAAAAACTGAATTTTAATATTGGTACAGGTATAGGTGCGGCAAATTATAGCATGTTTGATTATGCTACAAATGCTAGTAGAGCGGTTAATTTTACCAACTTTATTCCATCCGCTACATTTAAGTTTACGCCCAAGCAACAAAAAAGTTTGGTACTTAGTTATGTTGGAAATACCCAAAACCCTTCTTTACTTCAAATACAACCTATTATTGATAATACCGATCCACTTAATATCACGGTGGGTAATGCTAATTTAAGACAGTCATTTACCAACAAGTTTTCATTCAACTATAATAGTTTTAAAGTAATGAAAAGTAAGTATGTGCAGCTGAGTGGTAGTTTTTCCAATACCAATGATGCGATTGCAACATCTTCAAATATTGATGCTTTTGGTAAGTCTGTTAACCAGTACGTAAACGTTGATGGCAACTATAATTATGGCGCAGGTTTTTATTATGATTTTGAACTCTTCAAGGGTATTAATTTTGGAATGAATACAGGTATAAATGGCGGCAGGTACAATAATATCGTAAATGGCATTAAAAATACCAACGACAATATTTCTACCCGATTTGCCATTCAATTTTCACAGTGGGGTGACAAAAAAATAAGCTTTTGGAGCAGTTTTGAGGCTTCCAATAATAAAACAGTATCTAGTATTAGGCCAGGTGCTTCTACTAATTTTTGGTCGTACCGCAATAATGCAAATGTTCAATTTAAGTTTAAAAAGGCTAAGTTTTTTATAGATCTAAATACAGATATTACGGTATACCAAAAAACGGCAGCTTTCCCCAATCAGCGTAATATTTATTTAGTGCACCCATCTATGCGTAAAGTGATTTCTAAAAATGACAAGTGGGAAGCTAAGCTAATGATCTACGATATATTCAATCAAAACCAATTTGTAGACAGAAATATCACAAGCAATTTTATTTCTGAAACTACCAATAATGGCATTAGACGTTATGCTTTATTTAGTATTGTCTATAATTTTTCAAAAAATGGGAAACCTATGTCAATGGGCTTCTAATTAAGTTTTAATATTTAACACACAATCATGAGAATACTATATATCCTTGTTTTATCTTTTATCGTTGGCACAGCTGCCGCACAAGTTAATTTCATTAATGCTGGGTCTATTACCTACGAGCGCCGTATTAGCCAGTTTGCTGCACTTATTAATGCAGAAGCTCAAGAAAATATATGGATGGAAGAGCTTAAAAAGCAGTTTCCAAAAGTGGTAGCAGATAATTATACACTTCAATTTAATAGTAAAGAAAGTTTTTATTTTCTGTCCAAAGAAAATCCGGACAACAAGTACATTAACATGATTTTTAAGCCTACCGAAACAAATTATGTGCACCAAAAGCATGAATCAGGAACGGTTACAAATGCAGCGAGTGTTTTTGAAACTGTTTATTTAGTAAGTGACAGTCTTGCAAAATATGAATGGAAAATTACCGGGGAGGTTAGAGATATCGCAGGTTTTGAATGTAAAAAAGCAGTTACTAAAATTTGTGACTCAGTGGTGGTAGTGGCTTTTTACACCGATCAAATTCCGGTGCAAGCAGGTCCCGAAAATTTTAATGGTTTACCAGGTATGATACTTGGCATTGCAGTGCCCCGTTTAGGTACCACCATTTTCGCTACGAGTTTATCAGTTCAAGCAGCACCAACTTATACAGTGCCTAAATTAAGTAAGCCAGTAAAGACAACCTACAAACAATTAGATGCCGACCTTGTAAAAACTACCAAAGACTGGGGTAAAGAAGCGGCCGCTATTTTGTGGTTCTTAAAGCTTTAATAAACGTTTAACCTAGGCCGCCTTTGCCTCTATAGAGTTTAATAGGTTTGTCTAGCGTCACTTTTAATACAGTAATATACTTGTCTAAGGTAGTTGCTGGAACATCTATGTAAACAAGCCCCGGTACTGGACTCCACGAAATTTTTCCTACAATTTTTGATTTTAATGTTGTGCCGCTTCCTAGTACTTCTATCGATTTGATTTTATTGTCTAGGCCCTTTACCATCACTGGGCCACTTGTTTTACCATGTAAAAACAAATAGAGGGTAGTAGAGTCTTTAGATAAAGTAGTAGGGCCATAAAAATGACCTTGTGGAATACCTCCAATGGTGTTAAATATTGCACTGCCATTTCTTTTATTCCATGCACCTAATTCCTTTAAAATATTTACTTGCTCGTCCGGTATGGTGCCATCTGGTTTTGGGCCAATATCTAATAATAAATTACCGCCATTTGAAACAGCATCAACAAAAATTGAAATGACTTCGTAAGGTGTTTTCCAGTTGGTATCTGATTTTCTATAACCCCAATTATCGTTGGTTGTCATACAAAGCTCCCACCATTTAAAACTAGGTCTAGTAACAGGAAAATTTTGTTCGGGTGTTTCATAGTCGCCATAGCCTTGTAAACGGCCGTTGATAATGGTGCCTGGATTTTTTGCTAATAAGTTTGTTCTCACTTTGCTGCTTTCCCACTCTTCGGCACTATGCTCCCAATCGCCATCAAACCACCATAAATCCGGATTGAATTTTGTAGATAGTTCTGTTAATTGATTTTGAAAAAATCCTTGGAATCTTTTCCAACGCTCGGGTTCATTGGCTACTTTATACCTACTGCTATCTTTTAAAAATCCAGGATAATCAGGATGGCTCCAATCTATCAAAGAAAAATAAGCCCCCACTTTAATATTATTTTTACGCAGAGCATTAACGAGTGGATCAATCAAATCTTTTTTTGCAGGCGTATTTCTGATAACATCATAATGTTTTTCTTTAGTATCCCATAGAGCAACACCATCGTGGTGTTTGGTGGTGATAACAGTGTAACGGGCTCCAGCTTCTTTAAATAAATTGGCCCAAGCAGTAGGATCATATTTGCTAGCCGTAAAGCCACTTAACTGACTCATGTATGCGGGCCAGGTTACTTGTTTGTTGTGAAAACTCCAGCTTTCTGAAACGTCATTCACTGCATAGATACCATAGTGAATAAAAATACCAAGTTTTGCATCTTCAAACCAACCCATTTTTTGCGCAATACTATCTTGATTAATTTTGCTTTGCGCATTTGTAGGTGATGTCAATGTGGTAAAAAGTAATACCGCAATAAAAGCTACAGTGATTTTTAAAAAACGTTTCATAGAAGATTGTTTATGGTATTAAAAATCGACTATTTTTAATCGCTAGCGCACTTTATTTGAAAAAATATTTTTATCTTATTGTCTGATATTGAATGTGAATCTATTTGAATTTTTCCTGCTATTATTTTAACCCAATCTAGTTGTATGCGCCTTTATCGTGTTGTTTATACATCCTTGTTTTTGTTTATTGTAAGTAGCTTATCTGCCCAATTGCAAAAAAGTAACCTTCAATTTTCTAGTTTACCTACTAGGTGGGACGAGTCATTGCCCCTTGGTAATGGTATGCTTGGTGCCATGGTTTGGCAAAAAGAAAATCACTTGCGTTTTTCGTTGGACTGTGCAGCACTTTGGGATGAGCGCCCAATGAAAGATTTGCACCGCAACGAATTTAGTTTTAAATGGGTAGAAGAGCAGTATCAAAAAAACAATTATGCAGCCGTACAAAAACTTTTTGATGAACCTTACGATAGAGAACCGGCACCTAGTAAAATTCCTGGCGCGGCTTTAGAATTTGATACCCGCAATTTAGGTACCGTTACGAGTGCGCAATTAGATATTTCAAAAGCACTGTGTATCGTTAAATGGCAATCGGGCGCTGAGCTACAAACTTTTGTTGACGCCACCGGGCAGCTTGGTTGGTTTTCGTTTTCAAATATCTCAGATAGTGTTGCACTACAATTAATAGCACCAGCCTATGGTGGTAAAGCAAGTGCTGGTGGCGATGTGGTAGGTGGTGATGACCTTTCTAGGCTTGGTTATGTGCAAGGGACTGTAACGCGCACACCACATGAAATGGTTTATAAGCAAATGGGTTGGGGTGGTTTTTATTACACGGTTAAAGTAAAGTGGTGGTATACGAATAAAAATACACTCACAGGGGTTTGGACCATCATTGCAAAAGGAGATACTTCAAAAGCATATCAAAATGCAAATGCCAATTCATATGCTGTTCAGTTATTTGCGCATGGTAAATGGTGGAAAAATTACTGGTCTAAATCTAGTATTCAAGTGCCAGATACCCTACTTAATAAGCAGTGGTATCTAGAGCAGTATAAATTTGGATCCACTTCTCGTAAAGGTGCACCGCCCATTTCTTTGCAAGCTATTTGGACCGCCGATAATGGAAGGCTTCCACCTTGGAAAGGTGATTTTCACCACGATTTAAATACCCAAATGAGTTACTGGCCAGGTTATACGGCCAATCACTTGGAAGAATCTAGTGTGTTTACCGATTATTTAGACGCGCATAAAAATAATTACCAGCGCTACACCGAATTGTATTTTAAAACAAAGGGATTGAATGTGCCGGGTGTTACAACGCTAGAAGGAACTGAAATGGGTGGATGGATACAATACGCTTTATCACCTACGGTAAGTGCATGGTTGTCGCAACATTTTTATTGGCAGTGGAAATATAGCATGGACAATCATTTTTTAACCACAAAAGCATATCCATGGTTTGCAGGAGTAGCAACCTATCTAGAAAGCATTACGCGTTTAGATGCATCCGGTATTAGAGTACTTCCATTAAGTTCAAGCCCAGAAATTCATGACAATAGTAAGGATGCATGGTTTATAACGAATACCAATTACGATTTGTCATTGATGAAATATGTTTTTGAAAAAGCCGCAGAAATAGCCACCGTTTTAGGTAAGAAACAGGAAGCGCTTCATTACAAAAAAATTCGAGGAGAGTTTGAGCCTTTTATAGTTTCTACAAAAAGTGAATTGATGTTTGCAAAAGATCATGCGTATACTAGTTCGCACCGTCACTTTTCACATACTATGGCAATTTTCCCGCTTGGCTTGTACCAGTGGAAAAACGCGTCCGATAAACCTGTAATGAAGGCTACCATTGATTTATTAGATAAGGTAGGGCCATCCAATTGGTGTGGTTATTCGTATGCATGGCTTGGTAATTTAAAAGCGCGTATAGCTGATGGTGAAGGTGCGCAAAAAGCACTTCAAATATTTGCAAAAGCATTTTGTGCAGGTAATAGTTTTCATTTAAATGGAGATCAAACCAAAGAAGGCTATTCTAGTTTTACCTACCGTCCATTTACCCTCGAAGGAAATTTTGCATTTGCATCTGGCGTTCAGGAAATGCTAGTGCAATCGTATCAGGGATTTGTTGAAATATTTCCTGCCATACCTGTGGCTTGGACATCTGTTTCATTTAATCAGTTAAGAACAGAGGGCGCTTTTTTAGTGAGCGCTTCTAAGCAAAATGGACAGGTAAAGACCGTAACAATTAAGGCAGAAAAAGACGGAATATTGCGGTTGAAAAATCCATTTGGTGCCCATGCTAAATACAATGTTACTTTAATGGGCGCCGTTCAAAAAAATAGTGAGGAGGAAGGCATGCTTTGGTTTGATTGTAAAAAAGGAGCAACCATTAACATGCGCTTACCATAATCCTGAAATGCTATTAATAATAAAGGCTCCCAACGGGAGCCTTTATTATTTTGGTGCGGATGGAGGGGGTCGAACCCACACGCCTCGCGGCGCTAGATCCTAAGTCTAGTGCGTCTGCCAATTTCGCCACATCCGCATCCGAAGCCCAGCAAATTTTGTAGTTTGCTGGGCTGCAAAAGTAGGGTTTCTATTGATTTATAGGTAGGGTTTACCGTATTTTTTTTCTGGACTAGCTTTCTCTTCTAGATCTGCCAGCTGGGGCCGTTGAATAACGCCTAGGGTCCCCACCTCTAAAAGAGCGTCTTTCCCCGCTATTATTGCCGTTTCTGCGGTCTCTAAAGCCTCCGCCACCCTTTACAGAGCCTGAATTTTGCTTAGACGCTTTTTCCTCGGCAAATGTGAGCACCCAGGGGTGATCCTTAACTTCTGGTATGCTTTGGGCAATTAGTTTTTGGATGTCTTTTAGGTAGGCTTTTTCTTCTCCATCGCAAAAAGAGATGGCAATTCCGGATGCCCCTGCTCTTCCAGTACGGCCAATTCGGTGTACGTATGTTTCGGCGATATTGGGGAGTTCGTAATTGAAAACGTGCGATAATTGATCCACGTCAATACCTCTTGCGGCAATATCGGTAGCTACCAGTATTCTTAAAGCGCCGGTTTTAAAATCGGTCAATGCTTTTTGTCTGGCATTTTGAGATTTATTACCATGGATAGCTGCCGCTTTTTCACCTAGTTTTAAAAGCTCTTTTACCACTTTGTCGGCACCGTGTTTTGTTCTTGTAAATACAAGGGCGGTTTTAATACCGGCATCTTGTAATAAATGTGCGAGTAGTAATTTTTTATTACCCTTGTCTACATAATATACCGACTGTTCAATTTTTTCGGCAGTAGAAGATACCGGCGTAATTTCTACTTTAACAGGATTGTTTAAAATACTGTTTGCTAGCTGTCCAATTTCTGGAGGCATGGTAGCAGAGAAAAATAGGGTTTGTCTTTTAGCAGGAAGTTTTGCAATTACTTTTTTTACGTCATGGATAAAACCCATGTCTAGCATGCGGTCTGCCTCGTCTAGTACAAATATTTCGAGCTGGTTTAATTTAATATAACCCTGTTGCATTAAGTCTAATAACCTGCCGGGTGTTGCGATTAAAATGTCAACGCCACGTCTTAACATAGAAACTTGAGGTACTTGTGAAACCCCACCAAAAATAACGCTATGGCTAAGGCCAGTTTTTTTACCATACGCTCCAAAGCTTTCATCAATTTGAATCGCTAACTCACGGGTTGGTGTAAGAATTAAAGATTTAATGCCGTTATGACTACTTTTTTTATTGTATAATAATTGTAAAATAGGGATGGCAAAAGCGGCTGTTTTACCGGTACCTGTTTGTGCGCAACCGAGTAAATCTTTTCCTTCTAATAAAACGGGGATAGACTGCTCTTGAATAGGGGTAGGGTTCGTGTACCCTTCTGCTTTAACGGCCTCTAAAATAGGCTCAATTAAGTTTAATTGTTCGAATGATAACATAGTATTATTTAATTATAAAAACACGGGGCATTGGCCGGGTGCTATACAAACTTTCTGTTAAGGACTTGAATTACTTTGTCACTGAAGTGTGATCTAGTCTGATAGGGAGAGAACGTATATGAATAATACAAAGGTACGTAAAATAAAATTAGTGCGTTTTTTGGGTGTTACGAATGCAGTATAAATGCCTGATTAGTGCTTTATAAGTGCAACTATCGCTTCTAAATAAACCTTGTCTGTATCGTCAAACTGATCGAGCATATCACTATCTACATCGAGGACGCCCACTACTTTACCGTTATTAAAAAGGGGGACTACAATTTCAGATTTTGAAGCGCTACTGCATGCAATATGTCCTGGAAATTTTTCTACGTCTGGAACAATTATAGTTTCCTCTTTTGCCCAACTTGTTCCGCAAACGCCCCTGCCTTTTGCAATTCTAGTGCAGGCAACGGGTCCTTGAAAGGGTCCTAAAACGAGTTCGTCCACTCCTTTGGTTTTGTTTGGTTTTACCATATAAAATCCAACCCAAAACCAGCCAAATTGTTCTTTGAGGGCAGCTGCAATATTGGCCAGGTTGGCGGTAAGATCCGGCTCTCCATCAATCAGTGCTTTTATTTGCGCTGTAATAGAAATGTATTTTTCTTGTTTGCTGCCGCTAACAATAGTTAGGTCTTCTGCCATACAAATAGTTTTTGTAATTCACTTTTTTCGATGCGTGCAACAAATAAAAGATAACCAATTAATAATGCCGCACCGCTAATCGTTTGCCACCAAAAATCTAACACAAAAATACAAACCCCTTTATGTAGTAAAAATACCAGCACTGCAATTATTAAATAGGCTGTTATTTTTTTTGCAGGATAAGGAACTGGATATACTTTTTGTCCCCAGTTGTAACTTATGAGCATCATGGTGCCATAACAAAAAAACGTAGCCCAAGCACTTGCAATAAATCCATAATATGGGATAAAAATAAAATTAAGTACAATGGTAATGGCGGTTCCAATAAGGGTGATATAAGAACCTGCTGTTGTTTTATTACTTAGTTTAAACCAAATACTGAGGTTGTAATAAATGCCTAAAAATATATTAGCGAGTAATAAAATAGGAACAATGCCAATGGCAGAGCGGTAAGCAGGCCCAATTAAATAAGACCATATCGGTAAAAATAACGACACCACTAAAAACATAACGCTCAGTACAAGTACAAAAAACTTAAGCACGCGTGCGTATATTTTTTGTGGCTCTTGACCGGCTGATTGCTTAAAAAAGAAGGGTTCGGCGCCCATTCTAAAAGCTTGTACAAATAAGGTAATTAAAATAGAAAGTTTGTAGCAAGCATTGTAAATACCTACTTGTTCGTTTTTAAAAACATCTGAACCGGGTAGCCACGCTTTTAACATAAGCCTGTCAAAAGTTTCGTTGATGATGCCGCCAAATCCTACAATTAATAAGGGAAGTGCATATACCATCATTTCTTTCCAAAGCTTGGTATCAAACGTAAGGCGCACGCTCAAAATTTCTTTACTCAATAAAAGAAGTGTAATAACACTTTGAATTAAGTTAGCAAGTACTACATAGACAATTGGGTTGGTAGAAAAACTAAAAAAGTTTCCGGTCCAACTATTTGGATTTGCCGCTAATGTGCGTGGGCAATAATTGATAAAAAACCAAGTAAGCAAAAGGTTTACAAAAATGCCTGCAATATTTACAAATGCATATTTAATGGGGCGCTCTTCTTGACGAAGCTTTGCAAATGGAATTTTATTAAGTGTGTCTATTGCAATAATCCCAATAGTAATAATTGCAATTTGTGGAATATCAGCAAATCCAATCATTGCACTAAAAGGAACTCTAAAAATCCATAAAAGACTAGATAGTAAAAGGGTACTGATAACAATTGAAAAAAAGCTCGTACTATAAATTGTTTTTTTATAGGCTTCTATGGCAGAAAATCTAAAGTAGGCCGTTTCAAAACCATAGGTAAATAATATACTCAAAACAGGAATGGCAGAGTAGAGCAAACTTTGTCTACCAAAATCGGCGGGGGTTACATATTCCGAATAGGTTAAAAGCGGCACTAGTAAATAACCAATAAAACGGGCAGCAATGGAACTAACTCCATACCACAGTGTTTGACCCGCTAATTTTTTAATACCGCTCAATGATTTCTTGTTTTGCTGCTGCTAAAGTAACAAAACCCTTTTACTGATGCGCGTGATTGGCCATTTTATTATTGATTACCGCTTGCCCTGGTAAAAAAGCAGGGTTTGTTAATGCGCTAGAATCTGTGAGGGTATTTAAAAAAGCAGTCAGCTGGCCAATTTCGAAATTAGAAAGGGCTATTTGGCCCGAAGACCTATAATGGTTAAGTACATCTAGTAGTGAATAATAGCGGCCGTCATGCCCATAGGGGAAGGTAATGGCTACATTTCGGAGGCTGGGTACTTTAAATTTGAGTGAATCGGCGCTGTTACCGGTAAACCGCGCGCGTCCATTGTCTTTTAATTGAGGGTCTCTGGTGATGGCCGTGTTTTGATAACTATAATTGGTAAAAAGTGGCGGGGTATGACAAGACACACATTTTGTTTCGAATATTTCATACCCTAATTTTTCTGGTAAAATAAAAGAAGCTTCGCCGCGCATAACTTTATCATACTTACTATTAGATGATACCAACGAAAGTTGAAATTGACTTAACGCCCTAGTGATTTGATCCATGTTAATTTTTGAAGGACCAAAAGCCGCAGTAAACATTTTCTTATAACTCGGGTTGGTATTTACATGCTTTAATAAAGCTGGAATATTGGTGTCCATTTCATCTGTAGAGTGCATGGGTAAAAGCGCCTGCTCCTCTAGGCTAGCAGCTCTACCGTCATACATCAGTTCCTTTTGCCATGCAACATTAAAAAGGCTAGGCGCATTGCGGGTAGTGAGGTTGTTAACGCCATGGCTAAGGGGGTGATCATAAGTGGCAAAAGCGGCGGATGGTTCGTGACAGGTGGCGCAGCTAACGGTGTTATCGCTACTGAGTGCTGGGTCGTAAAATAATTTTTTACCTAATGCAATACCTTCTTTTGTAAGTGGATTTCCACTAAAATTGTAAGCGGGTGCTGGCCAACACTTGGGGCTTGTAAAGCTTACTGGGATTGGTTTGTACGAAAAAATATGCGTTGCGCTGATGCATAGTGCAGCAAAAGAAAAAATTGTAATTTTTGTTGCCACTGAAATTTTCATACACTTAAATAGATACAGGATAAAGGTACAAACGTCTTTATTAATATCTTCATGCAAGAAACAATTAAGTAAACCTTATCATGAGAGTTGTTATTCAGCGCGTATTGGAAGCATCGGTGGTGGTAGATGAAAAAGTGGTAGGCTCCATACAAAACGGGCTACTAGTGCTACTAGGTATCGAAGACGCAGATACAGAGGAGGATATACATTGGCTTAGTAATAAAATTGTAGGACTTAGGCTTTTTGATGACCAAGATGGCGTTATGAATTTGTCCGTTAAAGATATAGGAGGCGACATTTTACTCATTAGCCAGTTTACATTAATGGCGAGTACCAAAAAAGGGAACAGACCTTCTTATATTAAAGCGTCTAAACCTCCCATCGCAGTACCTTTGTATGAACTAATGATTGCTACCTTAAGTAATGATTTAGGTAAAGCGGTGCAAACCGGTATTTTTGGTGCTGATATGAAAGTGAGCCTTATTAATAACGGACCTGTTACTATTACCATCGACTCTAAAAACAAAGAATAATGACAATTGAAAAAGCACAACAAGACGTAGACGCCTGGATACAAACAGTGGGTGTTAGATATTTTAATGAGCTTACCAATATGGGCATACTCATGGAAGAAGTGGGAGAGCTGAGTAGACTACTCGTGCGCAAATATGGCGAACAATCTTTTAAAGCTGGCGAGTCTGACAAAGATATTGCAGATGAAATGGCCGATGTGTTGTGGGTGCTTATTTGCCTTGCCAATCAAACCGGCGTTGATCTTACTAAAGCCCTTGAAAAAAACTTTGATAAGAAAAATAATAGGGATGCTACAAGGCATCTTAATAACGACAAATTAAAATAATGCGCGCGCTATTAAAGTGGCACTGCATATGTATTACAAAGTAATAAAAAAAAGGCGCGCTTGAAAAGCGCGCCTTTTTTAATCGAGTAAACTCAAATATTATTTGCGCTTAAAAATACTTTTTTCTTTTGCCATTTTTTCAATGTCGGCAACGGTTCTTGGAGAAGAAGCCGATAAGTTTTGATTGCCAGTTGGGGTAATTAAAATATCATCTTCAATTCTTACACCAATGCTCCACCACTTTTTATCGCAGTTGCTTCCTGGTGGAATATAAATACCTGGCTCCACTGTTAATACCACACCCGGATCTAATGTGCGAGGTCCCATATCGTGTACATCTAAACCTAAATGGTGTGAAGTGCCGTGTGGGAAATATTTGCGGGCTTCTGCTTCTGTTTTTACAATACCAAGTGCAACAAGTCCTTTGTTGATAACGGCTCTTGCAGCTGCATCAACAGATGCAAACGGAGCACCTGGCTTACAAGCAGCGATACCAGCGTCTTGCGCTGCTAATACAAGTTCGTAAATGATTTTTTGTTCTGGCGAAAACTTACCGTTAGCAGGAACCGTTCTTGTAACGTCTGCAGTATAACCATGGTATTCGGCAGCGCAATCGCTTAATAGTAAATCACCATCGTTCATTAATTTCAGGTTGGTGATATAGTGAAGTACGCATGCATTTTCGGCAGCACCTACAATACTTGGGTAGCCAGGATATTCGGAACCATTTGTTTTAAAATGATATTCCATAATGGCTTGTGCTTGGTATTCTGTCATGCCTGGTTTAATAGCGCGCATCACGTCGTTGTGGCCTTCACAACTAATAGCAGCAGCTTTAGCAATGAGTGCAATTTCTTCTGGTTGCTTGATACCTCTTAAGCCTGATAAAATAGCTTGCAAACTGCGCGCGGCAACTGGTTTTTTTGTTGCAGCAATAGCGCTATCAACAATAGTAGCCATGCGGGTTAGAGGATCTACGTTTCTTTTGTACGTCGAAAAAATGTCTTCGCTTTTATACGCTGTAAATACAGAATCGATATTTGAAAAATCGATGGTGTTAGCGCTAAATTTATCGTTGATAAAAACGTTGGCAATTTTATATTTTTCTTGTACGCCCTCTACGCCTAAAATTTTTCCGGTCCATAATTCTCTTTGCGGATCACGGTTTTGAACAAAAATAAATTCGGTACCTGTTTTATCTAAAATGGTAACAGGCTGCTTGAATAATAAGAGCACCGCATTAGGCTCTTCTAAACCGGTAAAGTAGTAGAAGTTTTTATTTTGAGAATATTGAAAATCAACATCGTTGGTTCTTACACGCACCTGCGATGCAAAGAAAATACCCACGCCATTTGCAGAGAGTTTTTCTTTAAATGCAGCCCTGCGTCCAGCATGGAACTCGGGTGTTAAATAATCACTTGGATAGAGGGTTGTTTGCTGAGCAAAAACGAGTACTGGTGCCATAAAGGTGAGCACCCACATCATCACTTTCTTTTTATTCATGGTATTTAAATTTATCCCGCTAAAGCTATAGGATTTCTCTGAGTAAGAGAAAAAAAATGGATAAAGGGGCTAAAGCGCCTTTTTTAGGGAGAATGGCTTATTTTTGCCCTGTATGAGTAAGCCCGCGTTAACCCCACAAGAAAATAATTTTCAGGCCATTATATCGCATGCCAAAGAGTATGGATTTGTGTTTCCTAGTAGTGAAATTTATGATGGATTAAGTGCCGTATATGATTACGGTCCGTACGGGTCTGAACTTAAAAAAAATATTAGGGATTATTGGTGGCATAGCATGACCCAAATGCATGAAAACATTGTGGGTATTGACGCTGCCATTTTTATGCACCCAACCACCTGGAAGGCGAGCGGGCACGTAGATAATTTTAGCGATCCCATGATCGATAATAAAGACTCTCAAAAACGCTACCGTGTAGACCATTTGATTGAAGCCAAAGCCGATAGTTTACGTGCGGCCGGAGCGGCAGCGGAGGCCGATGCCTTGCTAGCACAAATGGACCAGCTTTTAGCGGCCGAAAATTTTGAAGGCTTAAAAAATCTACTAACAGAACAAAAAATTACTTGTAGTGTAAGTGGTACCTCTAACTGGACCGATATTAGACAGTTTAACCTCATGTTTGATACGCAGTTAGGTTCTGTGGCCGAAGACGCAAACACGATTTACCTGCGTCCAGAAACCGCACAAGGTATTTTTGTAAACTTTTTAAACGTGCAAAAAACAGCACGTATGAAAGTGCCTTTTGGTATTGCACAAACAGGTAAGGCCTTCAGAAATGAAATTGTTGCCCGTCAATTTATATTTAGAATGCGTGAGTTTGAACAAATGGAAATGCAATTTTTTGTTCGTCCTGGCACGCAAATGAAATGGTACGAATATTGGAAGGAAGCGCGTTTAAAATGGCACACCGATTTAGGTATGCCTGCAAATAAATATCGTTACCACGACCACGTTAAATTAGCGCACTACGCTGACGCGGCACTCGATATTGAATTTGAATTTCCATTTGGTTTTAAAGAGTTAGAAGGTATTCATTCTCGTACCGATTTTGACTTAACCAGACACCAAGAGTTTAGTAAAAAGAAGCAACAATATTTTGACAACGATATCGATGAAGCAACCGGAAAGCCTTATGGCAACTACATTCCGTACGTTGTAGAAACTTCTATTGGACTTGATCGTATGTTTTTAGCTGTGTTAAGTAATGCATACGAAGAAGAAAAAATTACCAAAGAAGATGGTAGCACCGACGAACGCGTGGTGCTTCATATTCCAGCAAAAATTGCACCAGTAAAACTCGCTATTTTACCACTCGTTAAAAAAGATGGTCTCCCAGAAATTGCACGTGAACTCATGGACAGTTGCAAAGGTCAGTTCAAATGTTTTTACGAAGAAAAAGATGCGATTGGGAAACGTTACCGCAGACAAGATGCGATTGGTACGCCGTTTTGCGTAACCATTGATCACCAAACGAAAGAAGACCAAACGGTTACCATTCGTTACCGTGATGCGATGACACAGGAGCGCGTGCATATTAGCAAGGTAAAAGAGATTGTGCTCGGAGCTATTGCTTAACCATAAATCTCTAAGTGGATGTCTTTCTTGTCGTAACCGGCTGCCATGATGCGCTGCTTGGCTTCGTCAATCATATTTTTCCAGCCACACAAATAAAACTGTGCCGGATTTTTTGCAGCCAATAACTGCTCGTACACAGCGTGTACATACCCGTTATGCGCGCCATCAGGAACCGCGTCTTCTCTAGAAAAAACGGGGTGATAAAAGAAATTTTTCTCTTGATTTTCTAATGCTTTTAACTCGTGGCCATATAAGCAGTCGTGCATTTTTCGGCAACCAAAAATTAAGTGAATATTTTTATGTGCTATCTTTTGTTGATGTATCCAATTCACCATAGATCTAAATGGCGCAACGCCCGTACCCGTACAAATTAAATAAAGGTCTTTGTCGAGTGTATCAGGTAGTGTAAATACGCCTACCGGGCCTCTTAAAGTAATATTGCTGCCTACTTTTATTTCATTGAATAAATAGGTGGTTCCAAGGCCTCCTTCTAATAACACAATAACCAGTTCTATAATGTTGCTGCCATCCGGTGCAGATGCAATGGAGTAACTGCGCCAGCGTTTGTTGGTTTTTTCGTGAATGGGTAAATCGAGTGTCACAAACTGCCCAGGCTTAAAATTAAAACTGTCTAGCTCTGGAATTTGAATCCAAAACCGCCGCGTGCTTTCCGATGCGTCTTCAATTTTGATGACCGTTCCTGTGCGCCAAGGCTCTAACATAGTTTTAGTCTTTGACACAATTTAAATGAATGTAGCCGAACTATAAAAAATAAGTTGCTCGAAAAAAATGGGACAAAAAAAATCCGAGGGCGAAGCCCTCGGATTTTTCGATCGAAAAAAATTTCGATCTCAATCAAATTCAAAATATTATTTAGGATCTAACGACAACTTAATCGTTTGTGCTAAATCTGCTAAATGCATTTTGCTCATTTTGTCTGTAGTAGAAGCCATTGCTGCGTTTACAGTGCCTTTAAGGGCTACTAATTGCGCACGAGCAATGCTATTTACGTCACTACGGCTATTGTAGCCAGATCCGTAAGGATTGTTAAATCCGCCACCGCCGCCAAAACTAATGGTAATACCACCAGCACTTGCTTTAGGGTTGATGATCGCATCTAATTTATCTACATAACTCTTTTGTAACATTCTGCGGTACATGTCTATTGCTTTGCCAGACTTTAACTCGCTAAATAAATCGTTTTGTAAGTCGTTGATCATTTCGGTAGCAGCATATACTTTGTCTGCACCAAAACGGTCTACGTTAACTTGCATGCGGTGTAAACGGTCTGTGCTTAACATAGATGCTAAAGCACTTTCTTGTGCACCTGCAATTGGATCAGAAGAACCAGGAACGTTTATTTTGTCCCAAATTCTTTTGTCAATCAACCAAGTTGGTGTTTGGAATAATTGTCTGTTCAAAAATCCTAATGCATCTTTTTGATGTTGCTTAGGTGTTGGCTCATAAACAGCTACACCACTTGCAGATGTTTGGAATGTTTCATATACACCACCTACGTTGCGGCTTACATGACCAACGTATCTTCTAAATTGGCCTAATAATTGACCATAAATTACAGCAACGTTTTCGTTTAAATCACCTTCTTCAGTTGTATACTCAGGAAGTTTGGCAAGTAAACGTTGTAAGTTTTTAACACCATAATCACTCGCTTTTACAGCGTTGTCACTAAGGTCTTCAGACTGGCTACGTGGATCTTGCGTGTTACCACCTTCGTAGGTGCCAAACCAAGCACGAGGGTTTGCTTTAAGTGTTTCAGTAATTAACTTATTGCTCGCTAATTTAGTTTCTTCTTCTGTGTTACCTGGAATATATCCATAGCCCCAACGAATAGCCCATAAATCATAATCACCAATGCGTGGGTATAAGCCTGCTTTAGAAATATTGTCTTCTGGTTGTGCTACATAGTTAAAACGAGCGTAGTCCATGATAGAAGCGGTGTGACCGTTTGCTTCTACCCATGTTTTATCACGTAATTTTTCTACTGGGGTTTTGCTACTGCTACCCATGTTGTGTCTTAAACCTAAAGTATGTCCTACTTCGTGAGAAGAAACGAAACGAATTAAATCGCCCATTAAATCATCATCATATTTCATGCTTCGCGCACGTGGATCAACCGCTGCAGTTTGAATCATGTACCAATCGTGTACAAGCTTCATAACGTTGTGGTACCAGCCAATATGGCTTTCTAAAATTTCTCCACTGCGTGGATCGTGTACGTTAGGACCGTATGCGTTTTCTGTTTCAGAAGCAAAATAACGCACTACAGAATAACGCGCATCTTCTAGGCTCATAGTGGTATCATTTTCTGGCCACTCTTTACCTACAATTGCATTTTTGAAACCAGCTTGTTCAAAAGCTTTCTGCCAATCATTAATACCTAAAATTAGGTGCTTACGCCACTGCTTTGGAGTTGCAGGATCGATGTAATAAATGATTTGTTTTTTAGGCTCTACTAGTTCACCTTTTTTCCATTTTTCTACGTCTGCATCTTTTGGCTCTAATCTCCAACGTACTGCAAATTCTTTGTTCTCTACTTTTTGTTGGTTGTCGCCAAACACAACATAATCATCTGTAAAGAAACCTACACGCTTGTCTGCAATCCTTGCTGCCATTGGCTTTTCAGGTAGTAGTAAAAGCGAAGTGTTTAATTCAATCGTAATCGCGTTGTTGCCATTAGCTGTTGGAATCGATGCTGTAGGCGTAGGACTTGGGGCGCCAAATCCACCACCAGCTGCCGAAGAACCAAAAGTTTTTACGGTTCTAATTTCGGTATTAATTGGGTAGGTAGAAATTTTGTCGATATAAGATCTATCTGCAGAAATTTGCGTTAAGCTTAATGAGCGCTTTACTTGAGAACTAACACTTACTAAAGGGTTGTCACCTTTAAAGTAATCGGTTACATCAATTACCACACCGCTGCTATCTTTTGAGAAAGCTGCAATTGGGAAAGCTGCTGCAATAGCATTTAAATTTGAATTGGTAACAGCTTTGTAAATATCATCTGTTGGATTTGCATTATTAATAAGTGCAATACCACGTAAAAAGATATTACTGCTTGGTCCTTTTTCAAAAGCCATGGTTTGTTGGTTGGCAATTTCACCACCATAAACACCACGTCCGCCTCCTACTGCAGGTACTTTAATATAGCGTGTTACAGCTAATATTTGACGGCCCATAAGGCTATTTGGAATTTCAAAGTAGTATTTGTCTTCTACCTTGTGTACGGTAAATAAACCCTTTTGTGATATAGCTTTTGAGGTGATCACGTCTTTAAATGCTTTTGGAGCTTGACGTGCACCACCCATACCGGCCATGCCAGCCATGCTTGGCATACCCGCTCTAGCACCAGGTGCTTGCGTGGAGTCTCTTTGTTGTGCGGTACCCATTGTCGTAACTAGGAGCGCCGCCGCGATAAAATAGTTTTTCATTGGTCAATTAAGTTGTTGAATAATGCTTTAAAGATAGGGCGGTATATAATTCACTCCTTTATTTTTTAGACGAACTTGGATGAATGGCAAAATAAATTAAACAAATCGGTGAAAAATTGTGGATTTTGAGCTAATAAGCCGCTTATACTGAGTTATTTAGGCCTTTACATAGGCCCTAAAAATTATTTTTCTGTAACCAAATTTGGCTATTTCAATAAATTAACTAATTTGTAAGCCCCTAAGGGTTTATTTGAAGAAGTTTTATGTTTAAAACGTTTTTTTTATTAGCATTGTAGGGACAAATTTTTAAATCGGTTTTAATTATTTAAAAAACAAAAAATCTATCGAATCATGGCTGAGACAAAACCAACTGCAACAGCTGCAAAAAGTAGTTCAACTGCACAACCTAACAAAAGCAGTAACTTAATTGCAACAATCGCTCCAATTGCTTGTATTATTGGCGGTTACCTTATTTGGCGCGTATTATTAGGCAGCGCTTCAAACTTTACAACTCCTGATCCTGATGCTAGCCATTGGTTTTGGCCTAACCACAAAGGACCTAAAGGAACTTTCACAAAAATGTATGAAGGTGGTATCATTGTACCTATCCTTATTGGTTGCTTATTAACGGTATTAACTTTCGTTATCGAAAGATTATTAACAGTATCTAAAGCTTCTGGTAAAGGAAATATTGCTGAGTTTGTACGTAAAGTGCAATATCATTTAGCAAACAAAGACGTTGAAAAAGCGTTAGCAGAGTGCGATAAGCAACAAGGTTCTGTAGGTAATGTAATGAAAGCAGGTCTTAAGAAATACAAAGAAATGATTTCTAATACTGAACTTACTACAGATCAAAAAGTATTAAACATTCAAAAAGAAGTAGAAGAAGCAACAGCACTTGAACTTCCAATGTTAGAAAAGAACTTAGTATTCTTATCTACTATCGCATCAGTAGCAACCCTTTTAGGTCTACTAGGTACGGTAATGGGTATGATCCGTTCATTCTCTAAATTAGGTGATGAAGGTGGTGGAGAAGCTGCTCGTGAACTTTCTCAAGGTATCTCTGAGGCCCTTTACAATACGGCTTTAGGTATTGGTACTTCTGCAGTAGCGATCATCATGTACAACGTATTTACAACTCGTATCGATGCAGTTACTTACGGTATTGACGAGTCTGGTTTCACATTAACACAAAGCTTTGCTGCAAACTACAAATAGTTGATACCAACTATCATGTATTGCACAATGTTTTGAATTTTAATCTGAGAACCTAATAAATTATTAACAATGGGAAGAGCCAAATTACCACGTAAGAGTACCAACATAGACATGACGGCTATGTGTGATGTGGCGTTCCTTCTATTGTCATTCTTTATCTTAACAACAAAGTTTAAACCTGCCGAAGCTATCGCAGTTACCACGCCAAGTTCTGTGGCAGCAAAAATAGCTCCAGACAAAGACGTTGTTTTGATAACAATCGACAAAGATGGGAAAGTGTTTCTTACGATGGATAATGAACAAATTAAAGAAGTAGTGGCTAATACACTTAATACCACCATGAACCTAGGCGTAGACGTAAATGCGTTTAAAAAAGCTGGTTTTTATGGTGCTCCATTTAGTGGCCTTGCTTCATTCCTTCAAATCCCTGAAGAAAAACGCAAAGGAGACCTCTTACCAGGTATTCCAGTAAAAGATTCTACTGACAACCAGTTAAATACTTGGATGCGCGTTATCAAAGATGCGTACATGGGTAAAAAAATGAATCTCTTATTAAAAGGCGACAATGCTTCAAAGTTCCCTGCATTTAAAGCGGTGATCGATGCTTTCAAAAAGAACGACGAACAGAAGTTCCAAATGATTACAAATCCTGAAAGCGTTCCAACCGGTACAGAATTATGGAAACTAACAATGGCGGGTGAGAAGAGAGAAGAATAGACAATATATCATTCACGAAAATTAAATGCTACTATCATGGCAGAAATGGATACATCGAGTGGCGGGGGTCATAAAAAGGGCCCCGGGGTCAAAAAAGGGAAGAAGCTTTCTACCCGTGTAGACCTAACACCCATGGTTGACTTGGGTTTTCTACTCATTACATTTTTTATTTTCACCACAACCATGAGTCAGCCAACTGCGCTGAAACTCATGTTGCCAAAGGATGCAGATAAGCCAGAAGAACAAAATAAAGCAAAAGAGTCAGGTGTTATCACCCTTTTATTAGGAAAAGACAATACTGTTTTTTACTACGAAGGTCAACTAGACAACACAGCTTCTAACTTTAAGTCTTCTAACTTTTCTGGAATTCGTGAAGTGTTGCTTGATAAAAAAAGCCGCACACCCGAAAAAGATTTGGTAGTGGTGTTAAAAGCATCTTCAGAAAGCACGTATAAAAACGTGGTTGATATTTTAGACGAAATGACTATTAACGTGTTAAAGCGTTATGCATTAGTTGATATATCAAAGCAAGAAGAAGAGCTTGTAAAAATATCTGTAGCAAATGCTGCAGGGGCAAACTAATTATTTAAAGAAGAACCGATCATGGACGTAAACAAAATATTAACAGCGGATATTCTCGATATTATTTTCGAGGGTAAAAATAAAGCGTACGGTGCTTATGATTTAAGACGCACCTACGAAAAGCGTGTCAAAATTGCCTTAGCTGGTACGTTTGCCATTTGCCTTCTTTTGTTCGTTGGTTCTATTGTTGCTAATTCATCTTCTAAAGGCAAATCTCAAATTATTGTTGAAGACGTTAATTTGGAAAATGTAAAAGAAGAAAAAAAGCCTGAACCACCGCCACCGCCACCACCACCAAAACAAGAGCCTCCAAAAATCGAAATGGCCAAATTCACTCCTCCAAAAATTGTGAAGGATGAAGAAGTAAAGCCTGAAGATGAAATCAAAGAGGTTGAAAAATTGGAAGACACCAAAATTGGTACTATCAACCAAGAAGGTGCTAAAGATGATGGTATTGTGGCTCCTCCAGTAGAAAAAGGTACTGGTACGGTAGAAGCACCAAAAGAAGAAGATTACGATAGGGTATTTACCGTGGTACAAATTCCTGCAGAATTCCCTGGTGGATTACCTGCATGGGCTAAGTACCTTGAGCGTAACCTTAATCGTGATTTACCTGTAGATAACGGAGCACCTCCCGGAAAATACACTGTTATTGTATCATTTATCGTTGATAAAAGCGGCGGTATCTCTGAAGTACAAGCAGAAAATGATCCAGGTTACGGAACCAAAGAAGAAGCGGTTCGTGTAATTAAAAAAGGTCCATCATGGAAGCCAGCTGTTCAAAACGGCCGAAACGTAATTTATCGTCACAGACAATCAATTACATTCATGGTTTCTGAAGAATAATTGGATACTCAAGTATCTTACAAAAAGCCACCGAATTTCGGTGGCTTTTTGTTTTCATTTCATTTCGTGTACTTTTGACAAAATTTAAAGCCGGTGGCAAGTCATGTAATAGATTGGGATGATACCATCGTAGCACTTGCTACACCTCCTGGCATGGGTGCTATTGGTGTTATTCGGGTAAGTGGTAAACAAACTTTTTCCATTTTAAATGATTTGTTTCCTTCTAAAAATTTATTGGAGCAAGCTTCGCATACGATTGTTGTTGGTTTATTAAAAGACCAAAACAAAGTGCTGGATGAAGTGGTGTTGTCTTTATTTAAAGGCCCCAAATCCTACACCGGCGAAGACGTCATCGAAATTAGTTGTCACGGATCTGCGTATATACAATCTCAAATTATTGCATCCATAACCGCGCGCGGCGCAAGGCTTGCAAAAGCAGGGGAATTTACACAACGCGCGTTTTTAAATGGCAAATTAGATTTGGCGCAAGCAGAGTCTGTAGCAGATTTGATTGCCAGTAATTCGGAAGCTAGTAAGCGTGCAGCCATTCATACCATGCGTGGTGGTTTCTCCAACGATTTAGCGTACCTGCGAGAACAGCTGATAAAATTTTCGGCACTTATAGAACTCGAATTGGATTTTGCAGAAGAAGATGTAGAGTTTGCTAACCGATCGGCACTGTACAGCACCGTTAACGAATTGCAGCAAGCTACCCAACAACTTATCAATTCATTTGCATTAGGCAATGTGATCAAAAATGGCGTGCAGGTGGCCATCATTGGCAAGCCCAACGCAGGCAAGTCAACACTACTCAATGCGCTTTTAAATGAAAATAGGGCTATTGTAAGCGATATAGCAGGCACTACAAGAGACACCATCGAAGAAGTGTTAAATATTGAAGGCGTTTTATTTAGACTTATTGATACGGCAGGTATTCGCACCCAAACCGATGATGTAATTGAGCAACTTGGTGTTGCTAAAAGTCTCGAAAAAATGAATGCCGCCGATGTAGTGGTGTATCTTTTTGATGCCGGAACAACAAGTATACAAGATATTGAAGTCGTAGCAAAAGAGTTAACATCCACAGGTATTAAGCATGTGCTTGTTGCTAATAAAATAGATAGCATTACACCCCAAAAACTGGCGGAATTGCAAACGGTTACTTCTATTGTTTGTATTGCAGCTAAAAATAAACTAGCCATTGATGCACTTAAAAATGCATTGGTTCAAAAAGCAGTTGGTGGTGATGTGCAAACAGAGTCTACGGTAGTAACAAATGCCAGACACCATGATGCGCTCTTAAAACTGCAAGCTTCATTGCAAGATGTATCTGCAGGTTTATCCGCTAAAATCACTGGCGATTTACTAGCACTCGATATTAGACAGTGCTTACATTATTTAGGACTTATTACCGGCGAAATCACCAACGACGATCAGCTCGATTATATCTTTTCTAAGTTTTGTATCGGAAAATAGGAACGCTTTTTATTTGTGCTATGATCAAAAAATTCTTTTTTATATTTTTTGTTTGCATTTCTTCTTTCGTGAACGCGCAAACCGTAAGCTCCAGTCAGTTCATATACGATACCGCTTCCTTTGCATCCTGTCATGCGTCCACCATTGTGGAAACACCAAAAGGGATCATGGCAACTTGGTTTGGTGGAAAATTTGAAGGCGATAGGGATGTAAATATTTATGCAAGTTGGTTTATCAATAATAAATGGTCTGAACCCTTTCAAATTGCTGATGGTTTTATAAACGATTCCATTAGGTATGCTTGTTATAACCCCGTTTTATTTTTGACATCAAAAAACGAACTACTTCTTTTTTATAAAATTGGACCCAATGTTCAGGGCTGGACGGGTTGGATGAAAAGGTCAACCAATTATGGTGTTACTTGGAGTAAGCCAGAACGCTTGCCGGATGGCATTTTAGGACCTATCCGAAACCAGCCATATGAAATTGACGGTATGCTTGTATGTCCATCAAGCACCGAAAAAAATGGATGGAAAGTGCATTTCGAGTATACCCCCGATGCTGGTAAAACCTGGACCAAGGGACCAGACCTTAATGACGCAAATCCCATTACCGGGATACAGCCTACCATGTTGAGACATAGTAATCAAATGTTACAAGCCCTTACTAGAAGTCAAAATGGAACGGCCAATGAAACCTGGAGTTACAATAATGGTAAAACCTGGACGCCCCTGCAGCAAACAAGTTTAATCAATAATAATTCGGGTATTGATGCCATTACATTACAAGACGGCAAACACTTACTTGTTTACAACAATTGTAAAGCACCAAGTAGGTCACCACTTAATGTAGCTATTTCAAAAGATGGAAAAAATTGGGAGCCCTTACTTGAATTAGAAAATGAAATAGGTGCCGAATTTTCTTACCCTTATGTAATTCAAACTGCAGATAAAAAAATTCATATTACTTATACCTGGAAGCGTAAAAAAATAAAGCATGTGGTGTTAACTGCTAGGTAAATGAAGCTGGGCGGTAATTTCGCGCAACGGTGCATTTTTATCAACTTCTTTAAATGATACAGTTCCATTGTGAATGCCAGCAATAAGTTTAGTAATGGCGAGGCCAATACCTAGTCCTTGTTGCTCTGTTACTTCTCTATGGTGTTGTTCAAATAAGCGGTATTGATTGAGTGCTTCTGCTGTTGTGTGATTTGTTGTGTTGCTGACACTTATATTACTACCTCTGGCGTCTTCAAAAATACGAACTACAATGGGAGTTCCTTTTTCGGAAAATTTACACGCATTTTCTATCAATTCTTTGGTAGCTGTATGAATCAGTTTAGAAAAAAATAAGGGCGGTTTTGGTTCGGTGTAATCTAAATCTTTAACCCTATCATATTTGAGCATCACCGTTTTTATAACGTCAATAATATGATGCGGGTCTGGCGCACCGATTTCCGGCATTTCTTTTAGGTGTAGTGCTTTTTGAAGCGTATAATAGGTGTTTATTTTGTCGTAGGTGTTTATGAGCCTTTCGGCGCTAATATGTAAGTAGCTACATAAACTTTGTAATTTTTCATTATTGATACTTATTGCATTTTCGGCAATGAGGTTGTTAAAATTAATAATCCCATTCATGGGCGTTTTAAATTCGTGACCTACCATGAGCTCGATGGTCTTTTCCAACATTGCCGCCTTTTGGCTTTGTAGTTGATTTAATTTTTCATGCTTGGAGAGTCTGGTTTCTATGGCACTTAGTAAATCTTTGCTTTTAAAGGGTTTGTGCAAATAGTCGTCGGCCCCTAAATTCATGCCAGTTCGTAAATCGTTGGATTGTACTTTAGCCGTTAAAAAAATAAAGGGGGTAACAAAGGTTGGATCTTTTTTGAGTGCAGTGAGTAATGAAAATCCATCCATTTCGGGCATCATAATATCACAAATAATTAAATCAAAGGGGTTTTGCATGAGCGCCTTAATGCCAGCCGCTCCATTTGCAATAGGGGTTACCTCATAACCCGCCATTTCAACAATTTCTTGAATGGAATCTCTAATGTCTTGTTCGTCCTCAATAACTAAAATCTTTTTCATTCAAATGTATTAAGTGGGAAACTAATTAATATGGCTGTTCCTTTATGGATACTACTTTTTATGTGAATTTGCCCTAAGTGTTGTTGCACGAGGTAGTGCACAAGCATGAGACCTAGTCCAGTTCCTTCTATGCTTCCTACATTACTGCCCCTCAAAAAGGCAGTAAATAGTTGTCTTTTATATTTTTCAGGTATTCCAATGCCCGCGTCAACTACAAGTAGTGTCCATTTGTTTTTTTGAAAACGAATTTGCGCCTGCGGGGCTCTCTTATTGGGTGAATATTTGAATGCATTTGATATTATATTTTCAAATATCATATGTAGCATATTGCTATCGGCAATTTGTGCTTTTCGCTCCCCTTTTGTTTTTACCTCTAGTTGTCTACCGTCTTTGTACGGCATAAACGACTCTGTAGCCACTTTATGTAAAATAGACACCACATTGCAACTACTTAATTGAAGGGCTAGGTTCCCCGATTCAATTTTGCTGATGAGTAAAAAGTCGTTGAGTAGTTTGGTCATTTTATCTACTTGACTAATAATTCTGGAGAGATATTTTGAAGTAGCAATGGGAATGTTTTGAAACTGATTAGCAGTTTGCATTTCTAGTATTTCGGCACTGGATAAAATAATGGACAAAGGCGTTCTTAATTCGTGAGAAACCAGGTTGATAAAATTTGATTTTAATTGACTGAGTCTGCGAGCGGCACGTTCTGCTTTTTGATGTTCCTGCTCTGCTCTTATGATGTCAGTGATATTGGTAAAAAACACAGCCACATGTAGCTTGTTGGTATTGTAATCGGTAAATTTTGTGAAGTGATAACTAAGCCTCACTTTATTTTTTTGCGCATCTAGTAACCAGGCTTTTTTGTTTTGATGGACATACGACTCTGTGGCAGTATAGGAAATAAAATTTTTTAAAAATTGTCCGCCGCTACTTTTAATGATGTCAAAAATGTTTTTTGAATTACTGCCTGAAGTTTGTTTCCACATGGGATTGGCATAGGTTAACTGCCCTTCGTGGGTACAAACAACAACGAGTTGCTCCATGGCATCAATCAAATGCCTAAAGTCTTTTTCACGTTCTATTTGTAGCTTTTCACGATTTCTAATATTGGTAATATTAATACCATACCCAATGACAAAATCATGGTTGCCGTTTTGATCCCTTACCGGAAAAAATTTTCGAAGATTAAAAACGGGCTTACCTTCTTTATCTTTATTGATTTCTTCAAACTCTACTTGTATGCCTTCTGCTAGCGCTTCTGTAAAATAAGACCTTCTGTTAATGGCAAGTTCCATGGGTTTGTTAAACGCGCTGCAATATTCGAAATCATTTTTACCAATAATCCAGTTTCTCGAATCTCCTTTAGAAAGGGCTAGTTTGTTTACGTACAAATAATTATGGTTGGTATCAAATATGGCAATGTCGGCGGGGATATTAAAAAGCAATTGCTTGAAAAAATCATTTTCTTGTTGTAGTGAATGTATCAAATGCATTTGATCCCCCATGGTTATCTGACTTTTAATTGTTGCTGTTCAATGACTTCATTTGCTGTGCTTGTTAATAGTTCCAGTAGTTTATTTTTATTGATAGGCTTTTGTATATAGCCACTGATACTAGAGGCATCTTCTTTTTTTGTAAAATGCTCGTAACTCGAAGCGCTAATCACGATAATGCGTGTAAAGGGATACGATGCTTGATTGTTTTTAACAGCCTTTATAACCGCGTATCCATCCATAATGGGCATATTGAGGTCAAGAAGCATGATGGTGGGAATATTTTTACCCAGGTTTAATTGCCTCATGGCCTCTTCACCATTAATAGCATCAGCGGTGATACAATCAAAAGATTGCAGCAAAAAGTGAAGTAAAGCTCTGTTTACTTCGTCGTCATCTACTATGAGTAACCTACATTTTGAAACCTTCAAAGGCATATCTTGACAAGCTAGCATTTTAGTTATCAATCACCCATTTTTGCCCCTCATTTGAGCCATGTATTTACCGCAAATTTTTATTAGACGTCTTCCGCCTAAAACCATAAATTAGCTGAAGCATTCTATTATTATACGCTAAACCCTTGTTATGCAAATACTTAAATCCACCATTCTTACCACTATTTTATGTGCTTTTATAATGGCACCCATGGTAGCTCAAACCAAAAAAGGAGGGAATTGGACCTCACTTTTTAATGGAAAGGACTTAACAGGGTGGAAGCAGTTGAATGGAAAGGCCAAATATGAGGTAATCAATGGAGAGATTGTAGGTGCTACTGTTTTAGGAGAGCCCAATTCTTTTTTAGTAACGGAAAAAAATTACGGTGATTTTATATTGGAACTAGAATTCAAATTAGACGACATGATGAATTCTGGTATTCAATTTAGAAGTGAAAGTAAACCCGACTATTTAAATGGTAGGGTACATGGGTATCAATACGAAATTGATCCTTCACCAAGGGCATGGACAGCGGGTATATATGATGAGAGCCGCAGAGATTGGTTGTACCCTGTGTCTTATAACGAGCCAGCTAAAACGCTCTTTAAATTTCAAGCATGGAATACTTGTCGGATAGAATGTATTGGAAATACCATCCGTACTTTTTTAAATGGCAAACCGGTAGCTAGTTTAGTGGATGACCTAACGGCTTCTGGTTTTATTGCACTTCAAGTTCACTCTATTGGTAAGCCAGAAGAAGCAAATAAAAAAATTAGATGGAGAAATATTAAAATTCAAACCACCAATTTACAGGCCACACCACTCGAGCCCATATTTGTCGTAAATCTACTGCCCAATCATGTGTCGGAGCAAGAAAAAATGCAAGGGGTGCATTTATTATTTGATGGTAAAACGACAAACGGATGGAGAGGCGCCTATAAAGCAGGTTTTCCGGACAAGGGTTGGAGCGCACAGGATGGTATTTTAACGGTACAATCTTCTAATGGTGCAGAGTCTACCAATGGTGGAGATATTGTATCCGAAAAAGAGTATGATGCCTTTATATTTCAGTTTGATTTTAAATTAACAGCTGGTGCCAATAGTGGCGTAAAATATTTTGTTACAGAAAAAGAAAACAATGCGGGTTCTGCTATTGGTTTGGAATATCAAATACTCGATGACGCCCTCCACCCTGATGCTAAATTAGGGTCCATTGGAAATAGAACATTAGGATCACTCTATGATTTAATACCTGCTGTTAAAGAAAACCGCGCGCGCCGTAAAATTGGCGAATGGAATAGGGGTATGATTAAAGTAACAAAAGACGGAACCGTATCGCATTATTTAAACGGCTGGAAAATGCTTGAATACAAAAGAGGTGAGCAATATTTTTATGCACTGGTGGCAAAAAGTAAATATGCCAACTGGCCTAATTTTGGCATGGCGCCAAAAGGTCGATTGCTCCTTCAAGACCACGGCAATGAAGTTTCTTATAGAAGCTTAAAAATGCAAATGCTTCAATAAAAATTAAATTTTACCCTCCTTCCAAGATATGCTGCGGCTATTTTCGGTGGCAGGTGTTTTTTCTTGCATAATTTTAAGCAACAACTCAATGGTTTCTGTGGCAGCAGCTTTGCCGCTATAATATGCATATGAAATAGTGGGTGGCAGTAAGTTTGGTATGCCTGTTTCACTCATGCCAAATAGCGCTATAGGAGATGGAGCAGCTTGTAGTGCCTGCCATGCGCCCAGAATGAGTGCATCGTTCATACAAAAAATGGCATCGTATTTTTTTTGTGTTACTGCGCGTTTACAAAGCGAATACGCTTCTGATGTGGATGAAGCATATTCCACACCAACATTATTTTCGTGAGCTGAAACAGTATCAATAAATGCGTTTAAAATAAGCTCGGTTCTTTGTGGGGTGCTTTCATCAAAAACGGCTAGAATTTGCTTTTTGTTTTTTGCTATTATTTTTTGTGCAACCAAATTGGCTACTGCTTCAATATCTTCTTTAAAATAATGCAACCCTGTACTTGGGAGGTTGCCGCCAACTACAATAACAGGAATACCCAATTCTTTTATTTTTTTAAATTTTGGGTTGGGTGGTTGTAGTGGGTCTTGACATATAATTATGCCGTGTACTTTATTTTGTTTACAAAACTTTATTTGAGCAGTAGTGCTAACCGTATTATTTGTAAGTGGCAAAACCAGTAAACTATAATCTGCATTTTCCGCTAACTGATTGGCCGTATGTATAAAATCTTGAAAATAGTTTGAAGGTGTCACCGGAATAAAGAGTGCTATAAAATGACTACTTCTAATAGCATTGTACACCGTATTTGGATTGGGAGAGTAATTGAGCTTGGCGGCCGCTGCTAGCACTTTTTTTCTGGTTTGCACCGAAATATCCGGATGTCCTTTAAGCGCCCTTGATACCGTTGAAATACTAAGCCCAAGTGTAGTAGCTATTTTATGTAGCGTAGTGTCTGACATAATTAAAATTAGTTACTTTTGGCCTAATCTATTTCAAATATGCAGCATTCATTTAGTTACGAGAAAAATAAAGTGATCCAAGGGGTGCGTTATCACTTTGTACAGGACAGGGCCATCAAATTACTCGTGATACTAATCAATGTTTTTGCGATTGTTTCGGCTGCATTATTTTATTCAAAAAAAATTAGGCCAGAGCCCTTTTTATTGGGATCTATTTTGTGGATTGTAATGATGGTTACATTTTGGTACATCATGCCACATTCTATTTATAAAAAAGCAGCCACTTTTAAAGATAGCTTCACCATTTTGTTTACAGACATGCAGGTGAGCCTTAGTAATGATAGAGGAACTGTTAACTGGGACTGGCAAAAGTTTTCAAAATTTTTTGAAAGCCCGCATTTCTTTCATTTGTATTTTGACGCCAAATCTTTTTTTATTGTTCCAAAAGAAGGTATGACCGAAGACATGCGTCATGAACTAAGGGGGCTACTCAATAAAAAAATAGGTGCCTAAACTTTATAAGGTTTTTTGCATCTCAAAGTGCGGGATGGTTACTTCTTCAAATTCATCGCCTACAATCTTATAGCCTAGTTTTTCATAAAAGCCTACCGCAGACTTTCGGGCATGCATATGTAATACTTTATAGCCTCTATCGCGGGCTACATTTTCGGCAAAATTCATAATAACCCGTCCAATTCCTTTTCCTTGTAGTCCAGAAACCACTGCCATTTGACGCAAACGGATGTTAGTTTTATTGTCTGGTGTTAAAATACAGCAGCCTTCCAAGTCATCATCTTCAAAGAAACCAATTAAAATGTCATCCTTTTCTTTGTCTAAATCGGACTGATCAAAGGTTAAACCAAGTGGATGACGCAGTATTTGGAACCTTAAATCCACCATTTTCTGGTATGAAGGAGATCCAAATTCAATTATTTTCAGAGACATACTGTAAGGTTTAAGTACAATATAGGTATGATTTTCATGATTTTAGCGCTTAGTTGCACCATTGTGCATAATTGAGCCTCGGGCCTGTGGAAACAAAAATGTCCGAAAAGATTGGTTATTTAACAAAAAGTATATTTTTGCGCCGTAAACAAAACCTTTTACAATGTCAGACATCGCAACAAGAGTTAAGAAAATCATCGTTGACAAATTAGGCGTAGACGAAGCAGAAGTTACAAATGAAGCTTCTTTTACCAATGACCTCGGTGCAGATTCACTCGATACCGTTGAGTTAATTATGGAATTCGAAAAAGAATTCAACATTTCTATTCCAGACGAGCAGGCTGAAACCATTACTACAGTTGGCCAAGCTGTTGCCTACTTGGAAGAGCACGCTAAATAAGCATTCTATTTAGGAATAATTTTTTTTAATCCGCCTTTCTGAAGTTTACTACTTTGAAAGGCGGATTATCACTTAATCAGGTTTAAGTTATGGCACTTAAAAGAGTCGTTGTTACAGGAATTGGTACGCTAACACCTATTGGAAATAATCTCAATGATTATTGGCAGAATTTATTAGCGGGCGTTTCAGGGGCAGCACCTATCACTCTTTTTGACGCTTCTAAATTTAAAACACGTTTTGCGTGTGAGATTAAGGGCTTTGATCCAACTCAGTTTATGGATCGTAAAGAAGCCAGAAAATTAGACCGTTTCGCACAAATTGCCCTTGTAGCCAGCGATCAAGCTGTTGCAGATGCGGGTATTTCAAAAGATAATGTAGATCCAGACCGTGTAGGTGTCATTTTTGCTAGTGGCATTGGTGGTCTCGTAACTTTTCAGGAAGAAGTATTAAACTTCGCCGCAGGAGATGGAACACCTCGTTTCAATCCTTTCTTTATTCCAAAAATGATTTTAGATATTGCTGCCGGACAAATTTCCATGCGTCATGGATTTAGAGGTCCTAACTATGCAGTGGTGAGTGCTTGTGCATCTAGTACCAATGGTATTGTTTGTGCAGTAGACACCATCAGATTAGGAAAAGCAGATATCGTTGTTGCCGGAGGCGCCGAAGCCGTAATTGGTGAAGCAGGTATTGGTGGTTTTAACGCCATGAAAGCCATGAGTGAGCGCAACGATGACCCAGCAACTGCCAGCCGCCCTTACGACAAAGACAGAGATGGATTTGTAATGGGAGAAGCTGCAGGTGCCCTTATTTTAGAAGATTATGACCACGCTGTAAAACGTGGTGCCAAAATATATTGTGAAATTGCTGGCGGTGGTGCAACTGCCGATGCTTACCATTTAACGGCTCCACATCCAGAAGGACTAGGTGCATTAAACGTAATGCGCGCTGCATTAAACGATGCTGGTATGCAGCCTGATGAAATTGATTATATCAATACGCACGGTACTTCAACGCCGCTTGGTGATGGCGCCGAAACAAAAGCCATTACTGGAGTATTTGGTGAGCACGCTTACAACCTCAATATCTCGGCAACTAAATCAATGACAGGTCACTGCCTAGGTGCTGCTGGAGTTATTGAAACCATTGCCTGTATCCAGTCGGTGATTCATGATATTGTTCCGCCTACCATCAACCATTTTACAGACGATCCAACCCTAGATCCAAGACTTAATTTCACATTCAACGCTCCTCAAAAAAGAGTGGTGCGTGCTGCTTTAAGTAATACGTTTGGATTTGGCGGGCACAATGCTTGTGTGATTGTCAAAAAATTCATAGCTTAAGTTGTGCAGTTTTTTAAGCAACTTTTTTCTTCTTCATCATCAAATAGTTTTGATCAGCAACTAAGAAATGTGCTTGGTTTTAAACCAGGTAAATTACTGCTGTATTCTACTGCCTTAAGCCACCGTTCTGTGAAAGAAACGGCAGAAGCAAACAATGAACGATTAGAGTATTTAGGAGACGCTGTGTTAAGTGCTGTTGTTGCCGATTATTTATTTAAAAGATACCCCTACAAAGGCGAAGGATTTTTGACAGAGATGCGCAGCAAAATGGTAAACAGACAACAACTCAATGACGTTGCCTTAAAAATGGGACTTCGAAAATTAACCATGTATAATAAATTTGACAATGCTTTAAAAGGAAGTCAAATTTTTGGCAATACGCTAGAAGCATTGGTGGGAGCGGTTTACCTGGATCAAGGATATATAAAAACGCAGGCATGGGTACTCAAACAAATTGTGATACCACATATGTTTGTGGACGATTTAGAACAGATCGATATTAATTTGAAAAATAAATTAATTGGCTGGGCTAGCAAAAATGGTAAACTATTAGACTTTGAACTCGTAGAAGAAAAGATGGAAGGAACACGCAGGCTTTTTACTATTCATGTAACCATCGATGGAGAAGTCATTGCACTTGGTAAGGGTTACAACAAAAAAGACGCCAGTCAAGTAGCGGCGCAAGTAGCCGTAGAAAAATTAGCGTTGTAAACGCGCTGTTTTTACGCCATCACATGAAGGCACTATTTCGCCTCAATAATTTCTTGACATAATTCTACTAGCACACCTCCTGTATTTTTGGGGTGTAAAAAGCAAACCCATTTATTATCGGCCCCTCTTTTGGGCGCTTCTTGGAGTAGGGTAAAGCCCTCAGCTTGCATACGGGCCATTTCGGCGTAAATATCCTCCACTTCATAAGCGATATGGTGGATGCCTTCCCCCTTTTTGTCTATGTATCTAGCGATAACTCCTTCAGGATCAGTGGAACATACCAGTTCAATTTTACTATCGCCCACTTTAAAAAAGGCCGTATTTACTTTTTCGGAAGCCACGAGTTCCTGCTTGTAACAAATTGTGTTTAACATTTTCTCGTATAATGGCACGGAAACTTCAAAATTTTTGACCGCGATACCAATATGTTCGATTTTTTTCATGACAAGCCGTTTTTTGCTTTTACGAATTGAGAAAAAATGAGGCTTTGTGCCCCTTTTGACCCGCAATTATAAACCTATTGCAGTACTTTCGTGTTTATAAGTAAAGCAAATTTCAGAATATTATGTTGAAGTTACCTATTTACCTAGATAATAACGCCACAACCCCAATGGATCCGAGGGTTTTAGAGGCCATGATTCCGTATTTTACCGAGCATTTTGGTAATGCAGCGAGCCGTAACCACCCATTTGGATGGGAGGCAGAAGAGGCAGTAGATTATGCACGTGAGCAAGTAGCTAAATTAATTGGTGCCGACCCTAAAGAAATCATCTTTACATCGGGCGCAACAGAGGGCGATAACCTTGGTATCAAGGGTGTTTACGAAATGTATGCGAGTAAGGGTAATCATATCATTACTTGTACGACCGAGCACAAAGCCGTTTTAGATACCTGTAAACATATTGAGCACTTAGGTGGTGAGGTAACTTACCTTCCAGTAGCTGCTAACGGTTTAATTGACTTAACAGCGCTTGAAGCTGCTATTAAGCCAACCACTATTTTAATTGCCATCATGTACGCCAACAACGAAATTGGTGTGGTGCAACCGGTAAAAGAAATTAGCGCTATTGCTAAAAAGCATGGTGTATTATTTTTCTCTGATGCGGTGCAGGCTGTTGGTAAAATTCCAGTAGACGTAAACGCTGACGGTATTGATATTATGGCATTTACAGCGCATAAAATGTATGGTCCTAAAGGGATTGGTGCACTTTATGTTCGTCGTAAAAACCCACGTGTTAAAGTTACTGCTCAAATGGACGGTGGCGGACACGAAAGAGGTATGCGTAGCGGTACTTTAAACGTACCTGGTATTGTTGGATTTGGTAAAGCATGTGAACTTGCAAGACTAGAAATGGCTGCTGACGCTGAGCGCTTAAGCAAGCTAAGAGATAAGCTAGAAGCGGCTTTAACACAAATAGACGAGTCTTATGTAAATGGTAGCACCGAGCACCGTTTACCACACGTTGCTAATATTTCTTTCAAATATGTAGAAGGAGAAGGCTTAATGATGGGCTTTAATAAAACCATCGCACTTTCTTCAGGTTCTGCTTGTACTTCTGCATCACTTGAGCCTAGCTATGTTTTAAAAGCATTAGGTTTAGGAGATGATTTAGCACACAGTTCACTTCGTTTTGGACTTGGACGTTTTACCACCGAAGAACAAATTGATTATACCATTAAAGCGGTTACTGATACTGTTTTAAAACTTCGTGAAATGAGCCCACTTTGGGAAATGTTCAAAGAAGGTATTGATTTAGATTCTATCGAATGGGCGCACCATTAATTTATAAAATTATTATTTTTACCCTTTCAAAATAAAAATATGGCATACTCAGAAAAAGTTATCGATCATTATAGCAATCCTAAAAACGTAGGAACTTTAGATAAGGCAAAAAAGAATGTAGGTACCGGTTTAGTAGGTGCTCCAGAATGTGGCGACGTTATGCGCTTACAAATTGAAGTAGACGACGCTTCAGGTGTTATCACCGATGCTAAATTCAAAACCTTTGGATGTGGCTCTGCTATTGCTTCTTCATCACTTGCAACCGAGTGGTTAAAAGGTAAAACAGTAGATCAAGCAGTTGCTATTGACAACATGGATCTAGTAGAGGAATTAAATTTACCGCCAGTAAAAATTCACTGTTCTGTATTAGCTGAAGATGCTATTAAAGCAGCTATCAATGACTACCGCACTAAAAACGGTTTAGAAGCATTACAGTTTGAAGAAAAAGGCGTTCACTAATCATATTTAACCGAGCATTCATTTCCAAATGGTAGCTACCGAAAATACAATCTATGTTAGCGAAAAGGCGAAGTCCAAAGTTTTACAACTTATGGAGGATGCTGGCATTACTGGCGATAGTAGCTATTTTTTGCGTGTAGGTGTCGTTGGAGGTGGATGCTCTGGTCTTAGTTACAAACTTGATTTTGACAACGAGGTAAAACCCATGGATCAGGTTTTTGAAGACAATGGCGTTAAAGTGGTCACAGATCTCAAAAGCTTTTTGTACCTCGTAAACACCGAGCTTGATTTTTCGGATGGCCTCAATGGCAAAGGATTTTATTTCAATAACCCCAATGCAAGTCGCAGTTGTGGCTGTGGGGAAAGCTTTTCGGTATAATTTAACTTTTTACTTTTTAAGATTGCCTAAGAACAATTAGTTTTGGGCATGCTAAATATTAGCCTCAAAGAGTGGAAGCAGTTTTTTACCAGCCTAACAGGCTATATGGCACTCTGCCTTTTTTTACTACTCACCGGCCTTCTTTTATTTGTTTTTCCTGATACCAGTATTTTGGTCATGGGCTATGCAACCCTTGCTGGCTTTTTTAATATAGCGCCTTGGTTACTCCTATTTATGATTCCCACTATAACCATGCGCAGTTTTTCTGAAGAATATAAGTCGGGTACTTTTGAATTACTTAAAACATTACCCATTCGCCCAGCGGTACTCGTGTATGGAAAATACGTTGGTGCACTGCTGGTTGTACTTTGTTTACTCCTTCCAACTTTACTATATGGTGTTGCTGTAGAATCACTATCGGTGGTAGGCGGTATTGATATGGGTGCTACTGCTGGTTCTTATTTGGGACTATTTTTATTGGCTGGTGTATTTGTAGCTATTGGTATTTGTGTAAGTAGTTTTACTAATAATACCGTGGTTGCTTTTATTGGCGCTGCTTTTATTTGCTATTTAATTTTTGCAGGTTTTGAAGCAGTAAGTAAGCTCTCGTTCTTTCAAGGAAAACTTGGTTACTATATCGAAGTACTAGGTCTTCATTTTCATTACAAAAGTATAAGTAGAGGTGTTATTAGAATCGATGACATTATTTATTTTTTGGCTGTCACCTATAGTTGTTTGTACATCACTAAGCAAAATATTATTAAGCGCTAATTGCATCTGAAAAACATGTTTCAAAAATATTCAAATATTATTATTGGATGCTTGCTGGTTGGCGTTATTTATGCTTCTAATGCCTGGTTGCATGGAAGCCTAGACCTCACTGCCGAAAAGCGTTACAGCCTTAGTGAAGCCACAAAAAAATTATTGGATAAAAAACTGGACAGCACCATTACTATTGAGGTTTTTTTAACGGGCGATTTACCTGCCGATTATAAAAAACTAAATATTGCTACTGCCGAAATTTTAGAAACATTTGCGTCTTACGCTGCAAGTTCGGTGCAGGTTTCATTTATAGAACCAGGAAGTGGTATTACCGACGAAGCTGCAAAAGTTAAATTATATGATAGCCTTGCTACGCTTGGCGTGGTGTTTGAAAGAACCGCTACAAGCGAGGGTATCGAAAAATCCACATCACAACTTATTGTGCCAGCTGCCATTGTACGATATGGTAACCGCGCGCCAGTAGTGGTTGATTTAAGAAGCAGTAAAAAAATATTTTCTAGTTACAATGTTATAGAAGCGGTAGAACCTAAAGAAGACAAAGAAGCTACCCGCAATGCTGCAGAAGCATTACTTGAATATAAATTTGCTGCTGCTATAGACAAGGCTACTAAAGTAAGTTATCCAACTGTTGCTTATTTGGTAGGTAATGGCCAGCCCACCGATTTAACCGTAAGTGATTTAGCGGAAACACTCAGAAACGATTATAACCTAGGCATTTTTGATTTAAAGGCAGGTTACCCGAGTGCTGCTAATATAGATTTGTTACTCATTGTAAAACCTACAACAGCTTTTACCGAAGAAGATCAATTAAAAATTGATCAGTACATTTTAAATGGCGGAAAAGTAATTTGGTTTGTAGATAAACTACACGCCGAATTAGATAGTTTAATGCGCACACAAGCTGGTTATACGGCTTATGATAGAGGGTTAAATATTGATCCACTTTTATTTAAATACGGCGTACGTATTAATGGTGATTTGGTACAGGATTTAAACTGCGCTAAACTCCCAATTGTGGTAGGTAAAAATCCGGACGGGTCACCAACCATGCAGCGTATCCCTTGGCCTTACTATCCTTTTTTAACAACCCCTTCCGACAATCCGATTACAAAAAATATGGACCGGGTGCTGCCTATTTTTCCATCAAGTATTGATACCGTTAAAGCGCCAGGCATTAAAAAAACAATTTTACTTGCTACCGACACCAGCTCCCGCAGCATAGCTTCGCCAGCCATGGTGTCTTTAAACAGTGTGCAGTCCGAAGCAGATTTATATACGTTTACTAAAAGTCATATTCCAGTTGCGGTATTATTAGAAGGAAAATTTTCATCTCTATTTGCCAATAATTTGGGTACTGCAGTCATGGATTCAGTGCAGCGATTTACAGGGCTTCCTTTTTTACGCAAAGGCATTAGAGAAGCTAAGCAAATTGTGGTATCTGACGCAGATATTGTAACAAATGCGGTTACAAAAACAACGGGTCCACTTCCGATGGGAGAACTGCCATTTGAAGCCTTTCAATTTGCGAATAAAACCTTTTTACTCAACGCCATCGATTATTTAGTCAATGACAATGGGCTTTTTGAATCTAGAAACAAGGTAGTGGTTCTAAGATTACTCGATAAACAAAAAGTAGCGGATCAAAAAACAATCTGGCAATTGATTACTACTGCCGGACCTATTGTACTTTTACTTCTCATTGGCCTTCTTGTTTCATTTTGGCGCAAGAAAAAATACTTATAACGCATATTTATGACCGCATCACATCAGTTGGTTTATTTCATTTTTGCAATAGTACTTGTACTTGCACTTATACTTGATCTTGGACTACTCAGTAAAAAAGGTAAAACCATTACCATCAAGCAGGCGCTACTTCAAACCTTATTTTGGGTGGCCTTAGCAATTGGTTTTTTTGTATTTGTTTGGGTAGAGGAAGGGCAAAAAACCGGACTTGAATACCTGAGTGCTTATTTGATGGAGTGGAGTTTAAGTGTCGACAATATTTTTGTATTTATCTTAATCTTCAACGCTTTTAAAGTAAATGAAAAGTATTATCCGCGTGTACTACTGGTGGGTATTATGATGGCCATTGTGTTTAGGGTGCTCTTTATAACCGTTGGCGTTGCACTGGTAGAACAGTTTCACTGGCTGCTTTATATTTTTGGTGTTTTCTTACTCTATACTGGATTCAAAATGTTTACCTCTAATGAATCTGAAGAGTTTGATCCGCATGACACGGCGATATACCGTTTTTTAAAAAAATACCTACCACTTTCAGGTACCGATGGTAATGGCAAATATGTTATTCGCGTCAACGGCAAACCACAGTATACCACACTCTTTGTTGTTGTGGCATTACTTGCTGTTATTGACCTCGTATTTGCACTTGATTCGATACCCGCAGTAATGGGTATTTCTACCGACAAGTTGGTTATATACACCTCTAATATTTTTGCGGTATTAGGTCTTAGATCCTTGTTTTTTTTACTAAGAGGCGCTGTTTCTAAATTTGATTATTTGCAACAAGGCATCGCCATTGTGCTTGTTTTTATTGGCGTAAAAATGCTTGGCGAACACTATTTAAACCAGTGGATGGATAAAAATACACAGGTTGTTTTATCGCTATTGTTTATCGTGGTTTGTATTGGCGGTTCTATTGTGTATTCTATTTCACATAAAAAGAAAGGAACGCCAAAAGACATTACAGACGGGTCTATGTCTTAATTTACCTACATGAAATATACGGCAAAAGATATTGCACAAATACTTGACCTATCTGTAATGACTGCAGATGCGGTAGTGATTGAGCAGCTATTGACGGATAGTAGAAAACTCGTATTTCCGGCGCAAACATTATTTTTTGCACTTCCTGGTCCGCGAAGAGATGGGCATGAATTTATAGAAAGTTTATACGATCAGGGTGTTCGTTGTTTTGTAGTGAACCAACAAATGGATCTTTTAAAATGGAAGACCTATTGCTCAGGTGCAGTTTTTTTTGAAGTAGCCAACTGTCTCACCGCACTACAAAAAATTGCAGCCCACCACCGCAGTCATTTTAATATTCCTGTAATTGGAATTACGGGTAGTAACGGTAAAACCGTTGTTAAAGAATGGTTGTATCAGCTACTCAGTAATTCTTATCATATTGTTAGAAGTCCAAGAAGTTATAATTCACAAATAGGCGTTCCACTTAGTGTATGGAAAATGAACGCAACGCATGAGTTGGCTATTTTTGAAGCAGGTATTTCTACTACACATGAAATGGAGCAGATTGCGCCAGTTATTAAACCTACCATTGGGGTGTTAACACATATGGGTCATGCACACGCCGAAGGATTTACAGGCATGTCCCAAAAAATTCAAGAAAAGCTAAGGCTGTTTGAAACTGTTGATACTCTTATTTATGGTAAAGATTTACTAAATGAGGGTGTTGATATTGAAGCAGATGCTTCTATGTTTAATCGCCCTATTACATTTTATTCTTGGAGTAGAAAAGCCCCGGCAACCATTGTTATTACAAGTGAAATCAATACCCGAAATTTTACCGAACTACATTTATTGCATGCGGGCCAAACGCATCTGATACAACTGCCCTTTACAGATAAGGCCTCTATAGACAATGCCATGCTTTGTATGCTTACCCTACTAGCACTTGGTAAAGACGTTTCATTTATTGCTAACGGTATCAAGCAGTTAACGCCGGTAGACATGCGGATGCAACTCAAAAAAGGAATGAATGGTTGTGCTTTTATTAATGATAGTTACAATTTAGATTTTGATTCTTTTGTTGTGGCTGGTTTTTATTTACAAGCACAGGCTGCAGGTAGGGATTCTAGTATCGTAGTATCTGATTTTACAGAAACTGGTGAAGCCTCCCAAAACCTTTATGCGAAAGTTGCTAAACATGCTGCAACCCTTGGTATCAAGCGTTTTATTGGAATTGGTGGTCAAATAAAAAAGAATCAATCTGTCATTCAAAAAGAGTTTTTGGGCACCAGCACACAGCTTTATTTTTTTGATAGTACCCTGTCTTTTTTACAGCAGTTTCGACTACAAGATTTTTCCAATGAAATTATTTTATTAAAAGGCGCGCGCGTTTTTGAATTTGAGCGCATTGCAAAATGGCTGGAACAAAAAATGCATGAAACAGTGCTTGAAATTAATTTAACGGCACTGGCGCACAACGTAAAACAAATACAACATACGATTGGAGCATCCACCAAATTAATGGCGGTTGTAAAAGCATTTTCATATGGTAATGGAAGTGCAGAAATTGCTAGAACACTCGCCGCTGTTAAAACAGATTATTTAGCGGTAGCCTACGTAGACGAAGGGGTTGAATTACGAAGAGCAGGCATTCACTTACCCATTATGGTGATGAGCCCTGACGAGGCTGGCTTTGATGCGATGGTGGCCTTTGGTTTGGAGCCAGAAATTTATTCATTTGAAATATACGAGGCCTTTGCATCATTTTTAAATGTCCAGGGCCTTGAAGCATATGGTATTCATATAAAAATAAATACGGGCATGAACCGTTTGGGTTTTGAACCCGCCGATGCTACGGTGCTGGCCCAAAAATTAGTGTCTGATAAGCGCATGGTTGTAAAATCTGTGATGAGTCATTTGGTGGCCAGTGATGCGCAAGCGCATGATGCATTTACGCGCGAACAGCTCGAGGTTTTTGAACAGGTTTGTAGCAGTTTAGAGACGCAAATTAGATATTCATTTATTAAACATATTGCAAACTCGCATGCCGTTCAAAGACATCCGGCGGCTACACTAGACATGGTCCGCGTTGGGATTGGGCTTTATGGCACGAGCGCCAATGCTTCAAATGGCTTTAGAAAAGTGGCTTCATTAAAAACAACCATTGCTCAAATTAGACAGGTGCCCGCCGGCGCTTCGGTAGGGTACGAGCGGGCAGCGATTATGGAAAAAGCCACCCGTATTGCAACCGTACGTATTGGTTATGCCGATGGGTATGACAGACGCTTTAGTAATGGCGTAGGTAAAATGTATATAAAGGGGGTTTTATGTCCGGTGGTGGGGCTGGTTTGCATGGATATGACCATGATTGATGTAACCGATGTAAAAGATATTTCTATCAACGACGAGGTAGAAATTTTTGGTGAACATATTGCAGTTGAAACCCTTGCTAACTGGTCCGGAATGAATAGGTATGAAATGATGAGTGGCATTAATGCCCGTGTAAAAAGGATTTACATCGAAGAGTAAATCTTATCTTTGATCCACTTTAATAAAAGCGACACCATTGAAAGCAAAACATTTAATTGGAATTATAATTGCCATCTTATTTGTAGACCAGGCACTAAAATTTTACATCAAGCTCAACTATTATATTGGTGAAGAGCATTTGGTTTTAGGTACTTGGTTTAGACTTCATTTTGTAGAAAATGAAGGTATGGCTTGGGGATGGAAATTTGGCGGTGATTTTGGGAAAGTGGCGCTTACTTTGTTTAGACTTGGCGCTGTTATTTGGGGTAGTTTTTTACTCCGTGATTTTTTACGCAAAGGCATGCACAAAGGTTTTATTATTTGTGCCGCTATGATTTATGCTGGCGCACTTGGTAATTTAATTGATAGTTTATTTTACGGATTAATTTTTGAGCAGAGTGATTATTTTGCACAAAACGTAGCCCATTTATTTCCGGCAGCAGGTGGCTACGCATCTCTTTTTCACGGCAGGGTTGTGGACATGTTTTATTTTCCCATTATTACCGACGGACATTTTCCGTCTTGGTTTCCAATATGGGGTGGAGAAAGTTTTGAATTTTTCAGACCCGTATTTAATGTAGCTGACGCATCTATTTCTTTAGGTGTTTTTATACTCCTAATTTTTCAGAATAAATTTTTTCCAAACCCTTTGCCGGAAAGCAGTTCAAGTAGTTCTTCGGATGCTGGTTCAGACAATACTGTTGCCGGTAGCGAGGGGTAAATTCTTTTCTAAGTTCGAAATATTCTCAAGTGTTGTGCTGGCTATTTTTTCCATGGCTTCCCTAGTAAAAAATCCTTGGTGACCCGTTATGAGCACGTTTGAAAAACTCATTAACCTTTGAATGGTATCGTCCTGAATAATGGTACTTGACAAATCTTTAAAAAATAATTTTTCTTCCTGTTCGTATACATCTAGTCCAAGCGCGCCAATGGTCCCATTTTTGAGTGCATCAATAACGGCCTTGGTATCTAGTAGTCCACCTCTTCCGGTATTAATGATAGTGACCCCTTTTTTACAATAGCTCAGTGTTTCGGTATTTATTATATGTTTTGTTTGTTCGTTAAGTGGGCAGTGCAACGAAATGATATCGGCGCCTAGTACCTCAATTAATGGCGCATACCTAACGCCAAGCGCTTCCATTTCTTTGTTAGCGATTAGGTCAAAAGCTGTCACCTCGCATCCAAAACCGAGCATGATTTTACAAAATGCTTGACCAATATTTCCAGTGCCAATCACGCCAACTTTTTTGCCATGGAGGTTAAATCCGAGTAGTCCGGTTAATGCAAAATTTTGCTCCCTAACGCGGTTATAGGCTTTATGTGTTTTTCTGGTAAGGGTTAATAAAAGAGCAGTAGCATGCTCCGCCACCGCTTCCGGTGAATAGGCGCCTACCCTGCATACCCTTATGCCAGCCTTTTTAGCAGCATCCAGGCTAATATTGTTAAACCCAGCACACCTTAGGGCAATAGTGCCAACACCAAGCTTTGCAAGTGCCTCTATACTCGCTTCAGAAGCCTGATCATTAACAAAAAGGCAAACTGCCTGGGCCCCCGCCGCTAAACCTGCGGTGGCCGGCTCTAAGGCCTGTGTAAAAAACACCAATTCGTGTCCAAATGCTTGATTTGCAGACTCGAAAAATGTGATGTCGTAGGGTTGGGTAGAAAAAAAGGCAATTTTCATAGGGTAAAGGTAAGTCCTTGCTTATATTTATTACCTTTGCAGCCTTAAAAACAGGGCTGTAATTGCATTACAGAACCGATTAACCCACAAAGGTATGCGTGTAAAATATCCAGAATTCCAAGGCCTTCATCTGCCTAGCATTGAGCAGTCAATTTTAGCTAAATGGAAAGAAGAAGAGGCGTTTGAACAAAGTGTGCGTTTACGTGAAGGTAGCACTCCTTTTGTATTTTATGAGGGTCCACCTAGCGCCAATGGAATGCCAGGTATTCACCACGTTATTTCTAGAACTTTAAAAGACATGGTTTGTAGGTATAAAACCATGCAGGGTTTTCAGGTTAAAAGAAAAGGTGGCTGGGATACGCACGGACTTCCGGTAGAACTTGGGGTTGAAAAAGAATTAGGCATCACAAAAGAAGATATTGGTAAAAAAATATCTGTAGAAGAATACAACCAAAAATGTAGAGAAGCCGTGCTTCGTTACAAAGACAAGTGGGATGAGATTACTACTAAAATGGGTTACTGGGTAGATTTAAATGCTCCGTATATCACTTTTGAAAATGATTATATCGAAACACTTTGGTGGATTTTAAGTGAGTTGTATAAAAAAGGATACTTGTATGAAAGTGTAAGTATTCAACCTTATTCTCCTGCTGCAGGAACGGGTTTAAGTTCACACGAATTAAATCAACCGGGCACGTACAAAGATGTAAAAGATACTTCTGCTGTTGCGATGTTTAAGGCACTAGCCACCGATGCAAAAAATAAATTTTTACTAGACGCTGCGGGTGATAACGAAGTGTATTATTTAGCATGGACAACTACGCCATGGACACTTCCTTCTAATTTAGGATTAACCGTTGGGCCTAATATCGAATATGTATTGGTTAAAACATTTAACCCGTATACCCATTTGCCAGTGCATGTTGTGCTTGCCAAAGCATTGCTATCAAAGCTTTTCAAGCCAGAAGGTGAAAATGGAGATTTTGATAATTACAACGCCGAGCAAAAATTATTGCCTTGGAAAATAGTGGCCAATTTTAAAGGGTCAGATATTGAAGGGGCGCAGTATGAACAACTCATGCCTTCTGATGCAAATAGCATGGAGGCCATTGATGCAATTACACCTGGAGCAAAACCATTTAGAATTTTACTAGGTGATTTTGTTACTACTGAGGATGGAACAGGTATTGTACATACTGCACCTGCATTTGGCGCAGACGATTACCGTGTTGGACAAAAAAATAATATTGGTATTTTAACGCTTGTAGATAGAGAAGGAAAATTTGTAGAGGGTGTTGGTGAATTTAGTAACCGCTATGTAAAAAACTACAAAGACGATCCTAACTATGTTGACGTGAACGTTGACATTTGCGTAAAACTCAAAAAAGAAAACCGCGCGTTTAAGGTAGAAAAATACGAACATAGTTATCCGCATTGTTGGAGAACAGACAAGCCAATTTTATACTATCCACTGGATGCTTGGTTTATTAAAACCACGGCCGTTAAAGACCGTATGGTGGAACTCAATAAAACCATCAATTGGAAACCTAAATCTACAGGCGAAGGCCGTTTTGGTAACTGGCTTGAAAACATGGTAGACTGGAATTTGAGCAGAAGCAGATATTGGGGAACGCCGCTTCCAGTATGGCGTACAGAGGACGGCACCGAAGAAGTTTGTATTGGTTCTGTGGAGGAATTGAACGCAGGTATCAAAAAAGCAAATGAAGTACTTGGTGGTAGCGTCAATCAAAATTATTTACATGGCGGTATACTTGATTTACACAAGCCATTTGTTGACGATATTATTTTAGTGAGTGCGTCGGGTAAACCCATGTACCGCGTTTCAGATTTAATTGATGTATGGTTTGATAGTGGTGCAATGCCTTACGCGCAGTGGCATTATCCATTTGAAAATAAAGATCTGGTAGATAAGGGCCAAGCATTCCCTGCCGATTTTATTTGTGAAGGCGTGGACCAAACGCGTGGATGGTTTTATACCCTACATGCTATTGGTGTAATGCTTTTTGATAGCGTTGCGTATAAGACAGTGGTGAGTAATGGATTGGTGCTAGATAAAAATGGCAACAAAATGAGTAAGCGTTTAGGTAACGTTGTTAATCCTTTTGAAACCATCGAAAAATATGGAGCCGACGCAACCCGTTGGTACCTTGTAACCAATGCATCACCTTGGGATAATTTAAAATTTGACATAGCGGGTATTCAAGAAGTGCAGCGCAAATTTTTTGGCACACTATATAATACCTATCAATTTTTTGCGCTCTATGCAAATGTGGATGGTTTCTCTTTTTCGGAACCACCAGTACCACTTTCGGAGCGTCCAGAAATTGACCGTTGGATTTTATCAAGTTTACATTCACTTGTTAAAAAAGTAACCGCCGCGATGGACGATTATGAGCCAACCGTTGCTGGTAGAGCCATTGAGTCTTTTGTAGATGAGCAACTGAGTAACTGGTATGTAAGACTTTGTAGAAGAAGATTTTGGAAAGGTGAATATGAGCAGGATAAAATTAGTGCCTACCAAACTTTATACGAATGTTTAGAAACAGTGATACAATTAACGGCACCTATTGCTCCGTTTTTTAGCGATGCTGTTTTTTCAAACCTCAATAGTGTAACGGGTAAGCATCAAGTTGCGTCTATCCATCACGCTAATTTCCCGGTAGCAAATGATTCATTCATTGATGCTGGACTCGAAGAAAGAATGCAATTAGCACAGGATGTATGCTCGTTGGTATTAAGCCTGCGTAAAAAAGTAAACATTAAAGTGCGTCAGCCACTTCAAAAAATACTCATTCCGGTGCTAGACCCTGCCATGCAGGATCAGCTGGTTTTAATTCAGGATTTGATTACGGCAGAGGTAAATGTTAAAGAAATTGAATATTTGACCGAAACCGAGGGAATTATTAAGAAAAAGATAAAACCCAACTTTAAGGCCCTTGGTACCAAAATGGGTGCCAAAATGAAAGCGGCTGGCGCGGCCATCACCGCCATGACCGGCGCTCAAATTGCCACCCTGGAAAAAACAGGTGAAATTCTCTTATCTATTGAAGGTGAAGAACTTAGCATTGCATTAACGGAGGTTGATATTACCGCCGAGGACATTCCAGGTTGGAGTGTGGCGAGCAAAGGTAGCCTTACCGTAGCCCTCGACATCACAATATCTCCAGATTTACAGCAGGAAGGGGACGCAAGAGAGTTCGTAAACCGTGTACAAAATATTAGAAAAGAAAGCGGTTTTGCCCTTACAGACCGTATATTCGTGACCCTTGAGCATTGCGACAGGCTCAAGGAGTCGATTGTTAAATATAACGACTATATTTGCCGCGAAATTTTAGCTGATTCTATCAACTGGGTAGACGAGGTTGCAAATGCAACTGAACTCGACGTAAATGACAATTTGCTAAAAGTTTCAATAACTAAACAAGCATAACAACAAGCATATGGCTACAAAGAAACCAGCCCCAAAAGCAGCACCTGCTAAAAAAGTAGCAGCTCCCGCAAAAAAGGCGGCTCCGGCCAAAAAAGCAGCACCTGCTAAAAAAGTAGCTGCACCTGTAAAAAAAGCAGCACCTGCTAAACCAGCTGCCCCAGCTAAAAAAGCGGCACCTGTAAAAAAAGCAGCACCTGCTAAACCAGCAGCACCTGCTAAAAAAGCGGCTCCTGCAAAACCTGCAGCGCCTGCTAAAAAAGTAGCTGCACCTGCAAAAAAAGTGGTTCCTGCTAAACCAGCAGCTCCTGCTAAAAAAGTAGCAGCCCCAGCAAAACCAGCAGCTCCAGTAAAAAAGGCGGCTCCTGCAAAAGCAGCACCAGCTGCTAAACCTGCAGCTCCTGTTAAAGCAGTAGCTCCTGCAAAACCAGCAAAGCCTGCAAAAGTTGCAGCGGTGAAAGCTCCTCCTGCAAAAGTGATTGTAAAAACAGCACCAGTAAGACCCGGCGGCAAAGTAGTATTACCAAGCAAGCCGGTTCCTAAAATAGCGCCTCCACCACCAGTGGTGAAAGCAAAACCAGCGCCACTTCCTCCAATGCCTAAAAAGCCGGAAGTGAAATTGCCACCTGCACCGCCTAAAAAGCCGGTGAGAAAACCATTAGAACCTATTAAGGATGTAAAATTACCTAAGACAAATACAAAGTCTAGCGTGCCTTACAGTCCTGGATATACACCTTTAGAAAAAAGAGTACAAATTGTGACGAAGAGCAACCAAACACTTGTTAAATACAGCGATGCAGAACTTAACGAGTTTCGTGAGCTCATCAACAAAAAATTAGAAGCTGCTAAAAAAGAGCTTGTGTACCTTCAAGGTTTAATTACCCGTAAAGACGAAATGGGTGGTGACAATGATGATGCGCGTTACATGACCATGGAAGATGGTAGTGTTAGCATGGAAAGAGAGCAGTTGTCTCAAATGGCTAGCCGTCAAATTACCTATATCGACCATCTTGAAAAAGCAATCATGCGTATTGAAAGCAAAACATATGGTATTTGTAGAGTAACTGGTAAGTTAATTGACAAAGCACGTTTACGCGCTGTACCGCATGCTACACTTAGCTTAGAAGCTAAATTAGGTCTTGTTAAACCAAGTCCTGATCAACAATAATTGTAGATCTCGATCTATAAAAAAAGGCCGCAATTTGCGGCCTTTTTTTATGTGTCAAACTTTTGCATTAATTATTTTACTTCTTGCATATCAATAAGTCTTTTGTACATACCGCCTTTTGCAAGTAGTTCATCGTGCGTGCCACGTTCCGCAATTTCTCCTTTTTGCAACACAATAATTTCATCGGCGTGACGGATAGTAGAGAGTCTGTGCGCAATAACAATAGAGGTTCTGTTTTGCATCATTTTATTGATGGCGTCTTGCACCAGTCTTTCACTTTCTGTATCTAGTGAGGAAGTGGCTTCGTCTAAAATTAAGATCGGCGGGTTTTTTAAAATAGCCCTAGCAATAGTAATGCGCTGACGTTCACCCCCACTTAGTTTACTACCCCTGTCACCAATATTAGCATCATATCCGTCTTCTTTACTATTAATAAATGCGGCTGCGTTGGCTACGGTAGCGGCGGCTGTAATGGCTGCTGGGCTTGCTGTTTGGACGCCCAAGGCTATATTTTGCGCGATACTATCATTAAATAAAATAGGCTCCTGTGTAACAATGCCCATGGCAGCTCTAACGCTTTGTAAACTATATTCTTTGATATTAATACCATCAATTAAAACCTCACCTTCTGTTACGTCATGAAAACGAGGAATTAAATCTGCTAAAGTACTTTTACCAGCACCTGATGATCCTACCAGCGCTACTGTTTTTCCTTTTTCAATAACAAGGTTGATATTTTTTAAAATGGTGGTGTCGTCGTAAGAGAAACTTACATTTTTAAATTCGATACGCTCTGCAAAATTTTCTAAAACTGTTGCATTGGGCTTGTCCTCTATGGCAACAGGCGCTTTTAAAATTTCTTCAATACGCTCTATAGCAGCACTGCCTCTTTGCGCATTATAAAACGAACTTGACAAAGATTTTGCCGGATTGATAATTTGCGTAAAAAATAAAATATAGGTAATAAAACTTTCTGGTCCTAAACCTGCTTGGTTATTTAATACCAGTCTTCCACCAAACCATAAGATACAAGAGAGTACAATCACGCCTAAAAATTCGGACATCGGTGACGCCAAATCTTTTCTGAAATTCATTTTATTTCGAATCTGATTCAGTGCATTATTATTGTCTAAAAACTTTTGTAGTAATATTTTTTCGGCATTGAAAGCCTTGATAACCCTTAGTCCCCCAAGGGTTTCATCTAGTATGGATAATAAAGTTCCAAGCTTTTCTTGTGAGGTGGTAGATTGTTTTTTTAAACTTCTACTAAGTCTTCCAATGACAAAACCGGTAACCGGAAGTAGCACGAGTAAAAACAAAGAAAGTACCGGACTTAAAAAAACCAAGAAAATTAAAATGATTAAAATATTAAGCGGGTCTTTAATAAGCCCTTCTAGTGTACTCATTACACTCCATTCAATTTCGTTGGCATCGTTACTCATTCTACTAATAATATCACCCTTACGTTGTTCGGTAAAATAGCCAATAGGAAGGTCTAATAATTTTTTATACAAATCGGAACGAAGTGTAGTCATTACATAATTGCGCATGGGTGCTAATACCCTAAATGACAAATAGGTAAATAAATTTTTAAAGAAAATGGCTGTAATAATAATGCCACAAATAGCACCAAGTGCATACACGGTCCCTTCTTCAATAATGAGCCTAGAAATAAAATATTTAAGGTAGTTTAAAATGGTTCCCGCAGATAAGCTGGCGCCCTCCATAAGAGGTTTAGCCGTGATGAGTTTTTCGGTGCCAAATAGAAGCTGTAAAAAAGGAGCCAACATGGCCAGTGAAACCAGTGAAAAAAGAATGGCCAAGAGGTTAAATACCACATAGAGGGCAATATTCCTTTTTTGGGTTCGGAGGTAAAATAGAATTCGGGAAAAACGCTTCATAAATGATAAAATCGTTAAAACAAGGCAAAGTAACTAATTTTACAACCAATTAAACGCAAAGAACATGGAGGAAGGCAAACGTCAACGTCAGGTAGCAGGGGCTATTCAAGAGGAAATGAACGATATATTTAGAAGGCTAAACCTTTCTATGATAGCTGGTGGTATGGTTTCCATCTCATCCGTGAAGGTAACGCCCGACCTTTTGGAGGCGCGTATTTACCTAAGTTTATTTCAGGTTCCCGATGCCAAGGAAGTGATGAAAGTGATTGAGTCTAGGGCCTGGGAGATCAAAAAGGAGCTAGCCGATAGGGTAAAGCATCAATTTAGACGTATTCCGGTATTGCATTTCTACCACGATGATACCCTCGATTATGTGTTTAAGATGGAAGAAATTTTCAAGCAAATCAATGCCGAAAAAAAGCCTGCCGGTGAATCTGATAGTGCTAAAGACGCAGCTAAAGGTGATGATGAAGCCGATCAAGAATCAAAATAATAAAGTATCGTGCAATATTTATTTGCTTGGCGTTATTTTAAATCTAAAAAGTCTACAAGTGCAATTAATATTATTGCATGGGTAAGCGTTACGGCTATTGCTGTTGGCGCTGCTGCACTCATTGTTATTTTAAGTGTCTTTAATGGTTTCGAAGATTTAGTAAAAGGTCTCTACACCGATTTTTACGCTGACATGCGCGTGGTGCCTGCGCAGGGTAAAAAAATGAATCTCGATGATGCTACCTTGTATACAATAAAATCTATTGAAGGTGTTACTGTAGTTAGTAAAGTGATTGAAGAAAAAGCATTACTTGCCAATGGTGATTATCAGAGTATTGTTGTGGTGAAAGGCGTAGACTCCGTTTTTACAAGCACCAATAATATTAATAAACATATTGTTAGAGGTGGTTACGACATAGGTGATGCACAAGACCCTAGTATTGTAATGGGAGCCGGCATCGAAAATGCAGTAGGCGCCGATGTTACAAAAGGTGGATTCCCGCTAACCTTATATACCCCAAATAAAGGAGCCTCTTTTGACGCCGTGGATGGCATGTTTTCATTTAATGTAGCGGCAAAGGGTGTTTTTGCCGTTCAACAAGAGTTTGACAATAAGTTTGTATTTACCAACATTGATTTTTTGAGGTACATGCTTTCGATGTCGCCCAATCAAGTGAGTGGTCTGGAGATAAAAATAAATGGTAGCCCCCAAAAAATAAAAACGGCCATACAAAATGCCCTTGGTAAAAATTTTATAGTGGAAACGCGTTACGAGCAAAACAAAAATTTGTACGCCGTGATGCAAATGGAAAAGTGGGTTATCTATGGCATTTTGAGTTTGATTTTAATTGTAGC
>JAIYCS010000087.1 GCA_027487895.1 Sediminibacterium sp.
CTGGGTCGTAAAGCAGATGGCACAAAATATGAAGCTGCCGATTTAGCGACCGTAGATTTAGATGCAGTGAAAGCCATGATTGAGCTTCAAGTGCCTGGTGCCTTTAGCAAAAAAGCAAAAACCCCAGCTAAAAAGTCAGCTACTAAAGCGGCAACAAAAAAGGCGGCGCCTAAAAAAGCGGCAACAAAGGCTGCCACTAAAAAAGCCGCTCCTAAAAAGAAAGCCTAAGCTCTACCCATATCACGTAAAAAATGCACGTGGGCTAATACGGCTCTGCGCATAGTAGGATACTCAATGTATTGCAAATGAAACTCTGCGCATACATTTCTTACGATCTCGCTAATGGCTGGATAATGCACGTGTGAAATTTTTGGAAACAAGTGGTGTTCAATTTGAAAATTAAGCCCGCCCACTAACCAACTAATTAATTTATTTTTTGTAGCAAAATTGGCAGTTGTTTTAATTTGATGTGCCGCAAACTCGTCGGGTAATTTATTAGCATCATCAGCCACTGGAAAGTCAGTATGCTCTACAGTGTGTGCCAACTGAAATACAATGCTTAATACAAATCCTGCAAACATAGTCATCACTAAAAAGCCTATCATCCATTTAAACCAACCTAGTAAAGCAATGGGTAATACCACAAATACAGCAGCATGGTACACTTTTACCACCCAAAATTCAATATGATCTTTTAAGGCCATCTTTTTAAGTGGCACGGATCCAATTCTTTGAGAAAAATATTTTTTGTAATCTGTAAAGAAAATCCAGAAAACATATAGGAGCATATAAAGGGCCCAAAAATAAACGTGTTGAAATTTATGGATGCCGTATTTTTTTTGTGTAGGCGCCATACGCATTAAACCACCCACTTCAATATCATCATCTACCCCATCTACATTTGTAAATGTATGGTGGATCATAACGTGTTTCATTCTCCACATAAAACGGTTGGCACCGAGTAAACTAATAGACGATGCTGCAATTTTATTGAGCCATTTATTAGTACTAAAACTACCATGACTTCCATCATGCATCACATTAAATCCAATAGCAGCTACTAACCCACCCATTACAATACACTCTAGTATTGCTAACCACCATATAGGCGTAAAAAACACCACATGAATGTACACAGCAATGAGGGCCAGTATCATTAAAATGGCTTTGGTGAATAACCCTGGTGTTCCAGTGGCATCAATACCCTTTTCATCAAAATAAGCTTGTACGCGCTTTTTTAGTTCGGCGTGCAATGAATCTTTGGTAGCTGGAAATTTAGGCGATGGGTACACAGATGACATAATGCGTTTTTAACGTGATTACACAAGTTAACACTTAATTAGGTCTTATCTGTAATGATGTGTATAATTTCAGCTAATTTAACATAGAACTAAATCAGCCGCATCAGTGAACGTTAAACAAATCAAAATAGTATGTAAGCCTAATGCGTTGTTTCCCACAGCACTGAATAACTAAATCGCGGTTATTTGTCTAATTTATATTTAGTTTGGGGAAGATTTAGCAGCAATATGGAGCAAACAAAAGAGATTAAAGCCCTTTTTACCCTTATAGACGATCCTGACGAAGAAATATATTCTAGTATTTCCGAAAAAATTGTTGCCTATGGTAAAGGTATTATTCCCAACCTAGAACACTTATGGGAAACTACTTTATCCGAAGACGTACAACAAAGAATTGAAGGCATTATTCAAAGGCTTCATTTTACAGATTTACTGCAAGATTTTACAAGTTGGAAAAATACAACACCCCACGACTTATTATCTGGTGCGCTCTTACTGGGTAAACTAGAATACCCGGATATGAATACAACAGCTGCGCTTCAGGATTTAGAAAAAATGAGGCGCAATATCTGGCTCGAGCTCAATAGTTTTTTAACCCCACTCGAACAGGCCAATGTATTAACTAGTATTCTTTACAAATACTACAAACTTTTTGGAAACGAAGTAGACTATAAAAACCCCGACGACTTTCTTGTACATAAAGTGCTAGAAACAAAAACGGGCAATGCCATGAGTAATGGTATTATATACCAAACCCTTTGTGAGCAATTAGACATCCATGCCAAGCTTATAAATATTCCTAAGCAGTGTATTCTTGCTTTTTATCATTCAGATTATGAGGAGGCGCATTTTATAGGCAACCCGCAAGATAAAATTCATTTTTATATCGACGCTACCAATGGCAATGCGTTTTCGCACGCCGATATCGATAGTTATTTTGAACGCATCAACACAGAACCGAAGCCATTTCATTTTAAGGCTCAAGAAGCGCCTAACACGCTTTCGATATTATTAAGTGAGTTGCATAAATGTTACAGTAGAAACTCTAAGGCACACAAACAAACAGAGATTTCACAGCTAATAGAACTACTGTCATCCAAAAGCTAATACCATGCTACCTGAAACCGACATTGACATCATTACATATGCTTACTATGATAGTCCTGTTGGTATATTAAAAATTGGTGGAACGGATCAATACATCACGGAAATAAGTTTTGCATCTTCAGCATCAGAATCTGTAAACAACCAAAGTTCATCCTCTCCCATTTTACACAAATGCACCGAACAACTGATCGAATATTTTTCTGGCACGAGACAGGTTTTTGATATTCCTTACCATCAAAGAGGCACCGAGTTTCAAGAAAAAGTATGGGCTAAATTATCTGAAATAACATACGGCGCTACTTACAGCTACAGCGATCTAGCAAAAAAACTAGGGGATCCAAAAGTGATTAGAGCTGCTGCTGCTGCCAATGGGAAAAATAAATTAATGATTCTAGTACCCTGCCACCGGGTTATTGGTGCCGACCGTTCATTAGTAGGCTATGCAGGTGGCATGCCAGTAAAAAAATGGTTACTGCAACATGAATTTAGAATCAAACATGGGGTGCAAACCTTGTTTTAAATATTAGGACCTTATTTTAAGTGAACACCAGAAAATCCAAAAGGTAGTAAGTCTGCCGCTTTTTCAATCACATACAACTCACCTGTTTCTCCTCCTAAAATAAGGCGCATTGGCTGGTTTACGATAGATTCATATTCGGCGATTGCTTGTCTACACATACCACAGGGTGCAATAGGAATATTGTTGCCACCCCGTTCGTTATAATATGTAATGGCCATGGTAACAATGGGCACTTTAGATTGTAAAGTAGAGGCGGTACTTAATAAAACACGCTCTGCACAAATGCCAATAGGGTAACTCGCATTTTCTTGATTGCTCCCTTTTATGATTTCGCCATTTTGTAAAATAGCAGCAGCGCCAACTTTAAATTTAGAATACGGCGCATGGGCTAATGATAACGCCTCTTGCGCCTGCTTAAATAAGGTTTGATCGTTAATAGACAGTGCATCAATAGATGCAAAAACTTGGTACGAAAATTGAACGGTTTGTTTTTGCATGGTATTTATTTTTTTACTGAATAAAATTAAATAAACGCTTCCACCTAGGTCCATTTTCCCAACTCAACCAAATAAGTGAAGCCTTTCCAACAATATGTGTTTCTGGCACAAAGCCCCAAAACCTACTGTCTTGGCTACGATGACGGTTATCCCCCATCATCCAGTAATAATTATATTTTGGTGTGTAAGTAGTGGAAGGTTGTCCATTAATGATAAACTGACCATTACGGATTTCAAAACTATTGTGTTCGTAATTTTCAATAAGCCTTTGATAGAGGGCAATATTTGTAGCCGATAAAACAATGGGCTTTCCTTTTTTAGGAATTTCGAGCGGTCCAAAATTATCAATAGTCCATGGGTAATTCACTTCGTCATGCGGGAAGGTGATACCTGCATAGTTTTCGATATAAGGAGCCACAGATTTTACGTTAGGCAGTGTTTTTAATGTAGCCGCTTCTGCAGGTGTTACATTAAATTTAAAAGTGCTATCTGATAAAGCATCTAATTGCCCTTTGGTATCCTGTACGTCAATATTAAATGTTTCTTTTAAATAGTCTGGATCAAAAGGTGTTTTGTTGGTAATGACAATATATTCTGTTTGTGATGCCGGTGGAATATAAGCTGGCGCATTGTTCACAAACAACACCCCATTTTTAATTTGTAATACATCGCCACCAACACCAACGCAACGTTTGATATAATTGTCGGTTTTGTCCATGGGATGCACATGTATTGGAAATTCTGATTGTAACATTTCACGGTTGCCTTTAAATGAATAACGCAACTCGTCGTAATAAGGTCTTTTACTACCATACTCTGGCAAATTAATAATGGTATCACCAGTTGGAAAATTAAACACAACTACATCATTTCTTTTAACATCGGCAAATGCAGGAAGCCTGGTATACGGTACTTGCACCCATGTTGTATAAGATGGCGCCGTAGTAGAAAAAGGCATGGTATTGTGAACAAACGGAAACGAAACTGGCGTTTGTGGCATGCGCGCACCGTAACTCATTTTATTCACAAACAAAAAGTCATTGACAAGTAATGTTTTTTCCATACTCTCAGATGGAATCACGTAAGCTTCAAAAACAAATGTTCTGATAATGGTTGCAGCAACAATAGCAAACACACCCGCATCAATCCATTCACGAGCACCAGATTTATGGTAATGCGCTAGCGCTTCTTCACCATACCATTTTGTGTTAGCAGCAAAACCAATATATGGGAGGTAAATAAATGGCAAAAAAACAAGTAAGGTATGATCGAGTAAACTTACTTTTTTAAAGTGCATCACGTAAATGATGGTAATCCATATGGTAATGAACTGACCAACAATAGGAATCAACTGTAACCAAAACCAATATTTTTTAATACCGGTAAGTTCCACCATTTGGTAGGTATTGTAAAATGGAACAAAGGCCTTCCATCCATCAATTTTAGATTTATTAAATAACCCGTACACCCCAATATGCCAACCAAGTGTACCCACAATAAATAGTAAAAGTCCAGTCATAGATATTTGCTTTTAACGTTAACAAAAATATCCTTTTAGCACCCACATTGGCCATTTCTGTGTTAAAAGTTTATATAAATCGTGATATTTGGCAGCTACAGGCCAGAAAAGGCAATAATAGCCTGTTTAACGGCGAAATTTGCCCACTTGAACACTTATGCCCGCCATATAGCTCCGAGGCGAAGAAGGGTTGTAATAGCGCCTTCCAGCTGCATTAATATCGTTACCAAGGCTGTAGGATTTGTTAAGTAAATTATCGACACTTACAAAATAACGAATCCGCTTATGGTTAATGGAAATACCAGATTGAACCAATTGATAACTGCTTGCAAACACATCATTGGCATCTGTAAGTGGGACCCTAGAAAGCGACTGCAGCTTCACAAAAATTGATAGTACTTTTTTGTAGTCGTAAGTGATAGAAGAAGTTATTTGATGTTTTGCATTTCCCGTTAACGCATTTCCATTATATACAATACCTGCTTGTTTGTACTGCAAAAAACGGTATGGCTGATATGCATATCCAGCCTGCAATTGTAATTGATGCGCTTGACTAAACCTAGCTACATAATCGAATTGAAATTCGGCGCCCGCCTGTCTGGTAGATCCTGCATTTACAAAATACTCAACACCGGCCATATTATTTTGTCTAACAATCGCATCTTTAACGCCAAAATGATAGACTGATAATTCATACCTCAGTTTGTTATGTATCGCCGTTCCTTTTACACCCATTTCAAAATTCCAACCATACTCAGGTAGTAAATTTTTGTAAAACAAACCATCCGAAGGTCTAATTTCTGCAAGTGTGGGTGGCGAAAATCCTTTTGAAATTTGCAGGTATAGATTTGTATTTTTTGCCGCTGTATAAGAAACGCCCATGCGCGGCGCTAATAAACCAAGGTTGGATTTTGATTGCGCTGATTCAGTTAAACTAGTACTGCGGTAATAATCATAACCCATATACGCATCACTGATTCCAAGTTCGATTTGCCATTTTTGTTGCAAACGAATGGACGCATTTGCAAATAGGAATCCTTGTTTTGTAGTGATTTGATCGGCAAATTGTAATGTATCACGCACTCCTCGTTTATTTCCGTAATTATTGATGTTGGCATCCTGCACCTGCCACTCCCCTCCTACAACAATTTTAATGTCCCCAATTGGTTTATGAACGCGCATGATTAAATGACTTCCAAAGCTTGCATTTTTTTCATGCCTTGTTTCATAATTGGTGATAAATGGATTTTTGAAATTTGTATTGGCGCCTACCACAAAATTCTGCCAATCAATATTTTTTGTGAGTTGATAATTGTGGTGAATACTGGCAAGCAACGTTTTATTGTACACCGCTGTTTTTTGCGTTACAGCACTTGGAAGTGTGGCAGTGGCTTGTCTTGCCTGGCGGGGATTTTGCTGCATCTGAGCGAGCGTAAGTCCACCAGGCGTTTGATACATAAGATCGGTAAATAAAACCATCCCCTTTAACGTGTGCCTATTTTTTGTAAACGTTCCAAGCCATGTAATATTTTTTTTAGTAGACCCAGATTGATCGCGCCATCCATCTATTTTTTCATTGGAAACAAAAAAAGTTTGCTGCAGGTTTTTTTGCTTAAGCGTAACGCGAAGATCCTGTCCGAGGTATCCAAAACTTCCAGCGCGTAATTGAAGCGTTGCATTAGTATGCATCAATGAATCTGTATTAAAATTGGATTGTAGTAAAACGGCACCACCCGTTCCTAAACCATAGGCAGCACCAACAGGACCTTTAATGATGTCTATGCCATTCACCAATGCAAAAGGTAAAATATTGAGGTAGGTATTACCCGTTGGGTCGGTAAATGGAATGTCATTCCAATACACTTTTACATTGCGAACACCAAATGGTGACCTTAACGAACTACCCCTTATAGCAAGTCGGTAACTGCCTTCGGAGCGCTGTTCCATGCGAACGCCTGCTACCATATTAAAGGCAGGAAGTAAGGTTCCATTTACTTCTTGTGCTAATGTTTTTCGAGAAATTTGAGCAATTGAGGCAGGAATTGTTTGCCCCTTTACTTGTATACGAAAAGCAGTAACAACAACACTGTCAAGTGTATTTGACATGGTTGTATCAATACGCGTTTGTGCAATGGAAACATTAAAAAAAATAGAGCCAATAAAAAATAAAATATGCCTTATACTATTGTAGCGTTGGCACATTTTAATTATTTTCTTTGGTGCATCATTTCTTTAGCAAGCTTCACGGTTCTTGAAACATCAGGAATCGCAAGTGCTGTTAAATTAGGCGCATAGTGCATCGGTGCATCGGCACTTGTAATTCTGCGAATAGGTGCATCTAAATAATCGAATCCTTCTTTTTGAATACGGTATGTAATTTCAGAAGACACAGAAGCAAACGGCCACTGCTCTTCTACAATTAATAAACGGTTTGTTTTTTTAACGCTATCAAGTATCGTCATCCAGTCTAGTGGACGAACTGTGCGTAAATCAACGACCTCTGCACTGATACCTTCTTTTTCCAATTCGGCTGCAGCACCTAGTGCTACTTTCATCATTTTATTGTAAGAAACAATGGTAATGTCTCTGCCCGCCTTTTTAACATCGGCTTTACCTAAAGGAATATAATATTCATCATCAGGAACATCACACTTATCGCCATACATCACTTCACTTTCCATAAACATCACTGGATCTTTTTCGTAACGTATCGCCTGCTTCATAAGGCCTTTAGCATCGTACCCATTTGATGGAGATACCACTTTGATACCAGGGATATTGGCATAATAACTTTCAAAAGCGGTAGAGTGTTGTGCACCTAATTGACCCGCACTTCCGTTAGGTCCTCTAAATACAATCGGACATCCAATTTGTCCACCACTCATCGCAAGCATTTTTGATGCTGTATTTAAAATTTGGTCCATTGCTAAAACAGCAAAGTTCCAAGTCATGAATTCTACAATTGGCTTTAAACCATTTTGCGCCGCTCCTACAGCAATAGCAGCAAAACCAAGTTCGGCAATAGGTGTATCAATAACTCTTTTTTCTCCAAACTCTGCTAGCATACCCTGGCTTACTTTGTAAGCTCCATTGTATTGAGCCACTTCTTCACCCATTAAAAATACAAGCTCATCTCTTCTCATTTCTTCTTGCATGGCCTCTCTGAGCGCCTCTCTAAAAGCTATTGAACGCATAGGTATATGGTTATTAATTGAGATGCAAAAATAGAGATAAATAGTGATAAAAAAAGCCCCTTACATGGTAAGGGGCTTTAATTTTTTAGGACGTACCGGTTAGATTAAAATACGTTATAAGCAAAGCTTACATAGTACAATCCACCAATAGCTGGGTTACCCCAACCTGTACGGTAGTATTTGTTAAGAAGGTTAGTTCCACCTACTTTAACAATAGACTTGATAGCAGGGAATTTGTAGCTAACCTGTCCATCTAATGTGTTGTAGCCTGGCATTTGACCTGTACCAAAAGTACCTTCGTAGAAGAAGTCGCTTACATTTCTGTAAACTAGGTTAAAGCCATATCTATTGTTGGTACCAAAACCAGAATTTGCAAACGTAATGTTGGTACGGTATTTAGAAGTGTTAAAATAAGACACAAAACCTAATGGTAAATCACCAATTACATCAGAATATAAATTTGCTCCAATTGTAAAGTTTTTAGGTAATAGGAAGTCTGCAGAAGCACCCCATCCATTAACAGTAACTTCACCTGGTGCGTTCGCAGAAATACTGTACGCAATTCTTTGTGATTCAAATAACAAGTTCATTGGATTGTAAGAACCTCTTGATTGAAGCACTGTTACACCACTGATAAAGTTTTGGTATCTAGAGTTGTAAGCATAAGCATCCATTAATAATACTTTACCAAATAAGCCCTTGTAACCAACTTCAAATGAAGTACTAGACTCTGGCTTAAATTCACCAAAGTTTTGCGCCTTTAATAAAGCTGGGTTTGGAGCACCAGCCATTGCACTTGCACCAAATGCTTGCACACTAGCTAAAGTGAAACCTGGGTTAGCACTAAAGTTGTAGTAATCACGTAACTGAGGTAAACCACCCATTAAACGAGTACCACCACCTACAAGTAAGTTGATCCACTGGTTTTGAGTTGTTGGGAAACGGTAAGCAGTTTGATAAGACAAACGAATATTGTGGTCTTGCTTTAATTTGATAACAGCAGAAGCTCTTGGTGTAAAGCGACCAGCAAAGTTTGTGTTTTTATCGTAACGACCAGAGATAGTTACTTTAACAACGTCTTTGAATAATTTTTGAGACAATTGACCATAAGCACCAAACTCATTGATCTTGATAGCACCTAAGGTATCAGCAAAAATAGTTCCTTCAGAATTCAATTGGTATTGCTTGGTATTAAATCCAACTAAGAAGTCAGTACCATGTTTAGCAAGACCTAATGCTTCAGTTAAGTTGTATTGTGCATCAACTACTTTAAGTCTAGACTTGTCCATAAATTGACCACCTTCTAAACCGTTCATTCCAGCTACTCTTTTACCAATCGGTGTTCTAACAATTGATTGGAACAAAGGATGATTTCCAATAAAACCTGTTGGTCTACCTTGATCAGCAAAAGCACGAGCTGCGTTATGCGACATAAACATTGGAGCACCTTGTTGCATTGCGGTAACATATGCAGCCATATACTGAGGGTACCATGTAGAACTTGGCTTCCATGCTTCGTTAAATGTACGAGTTGCAATGGTACCGTTAAATGAGTTACCAGAGTTTTCGTGTGTAGCATACGCACGGATGTACCAGTTCTTATGCTTTAATTCAAATTTGAATTGAGCCATTCTTAAGTCTCTTAATGAGTAACGATCAGAACCTGTGTACACAGTGTTACCAGTTCCAAAATAAGTAGAGAAAGAAGCCTCAATCTTATCTGTTAACATGTAGTTTAAGCTACCCGTTAATTTAAAATTAGAAGTGGTTGGATCTAAAACATCGCTTTCTGCATAACCTGTTCTACTAACCATTTGGTTACCAAACATATTTCTTGCAGCACCATAAAATATTGGTGACATACCTGAACTAACAAGTGCACCTAAACCACCAGCTGTTAAAGCTGCGTTGTAAGTTGCTAAATTAGCTGTAGGGTTGTTTGCTAAAAATGCATTGAAAAATCCAACAGCAGCTGTCGGAACACCTGATGCGGCGATAACAGCATTTGCTATAGAACGAAGGCTCTGAGATGTTTCATCACCATATACGTTAACACCATCATAGTTAGGATCAATATCTCTCCATCCTGGAATGGTAATACCATTTGGAGTACCAGTACCTCTAGAATAGTTGTTGGTTTGATTCGCTAACCAATCTTGAGCAGTCATGTTTTCTGCAGTGATTTTATAAGCAAATTTGTCATTTACTTTTTTAGCCCAACGAATTGCCCAATCGTTGTATGCAGATGTTGGACGCTGTGCAGCATCAACGTGGTTCATACCTTGCTTAATTTGGAAACTTAAACCTTGGTATTTGAAAGGATTTTTGCTGTTGATTAGAACAGTACCATTCATACCACCAGGACCATATAATGCAGAAGACGCACCTGGAAGTAATTCCATATTATCTACGTCTAATTCACTTAAACCAATAACACTACCCACAGAGAAGTTAAGACCTGGGGCTTGGTTATCCATTCCATCTACTATTTGGTTTAAACGTGTGTTACCACTACTATTAAATCCACGTGTACCCACAGATTTAAATGTTAAACTAGCTGCTACAACGTCCACACCTTTTAAGTTGGTAAGGATGTCATAATAGTTAGTTGCTGCAGTATTTCTGATCGCAGCAGTACTCACACGCTCGATAGAAACTGGAGATTCTAAAATTCTTTCTGGTACTCTTGAAGCAGAAACGACTACTTCATTACCTAAGGTAAAAGAAGGTTCTAACGAAACTTCTAAACCACTGTTAGCAGCATTTACAGTAACTTCTTTGTTTGCAAATCCAACAGAAGAAAATACCAATGTAACTGGATAATTCTTGATGGATGAAAAACGGAAAGTACCTTTATCATCTGTAAAAGTTCCAACTGAACTTCCTTTTACGGTTACAGATACAGCCGAAACCAGTTCTTTTGATTTAGCATTTTTTACACTACCAGATACGGTAGTTGAATTTTGGGCGCTAGCACTAATTGTTATAGTAGCAGCCATGGCCACAAATAAACATTTGCTGTAGAGTCTTCTCATTTTGGCAAAATTTGGTTATAATTTGATGGCAAAATAGCACAAGTTAAGCTTTTGCAAAAATTTAATTTCTCCCAACCGGCTCCAGGACTGTTGAGAAAAAGGCTTTTGAATCCCTCCTTTTTGATGATTTAGGCACTATTTTTGGGTATGCAAAGCCTTCAATTCCCCTATCAGACAGCTATTTACCATGGAAAAGTAAGAGATGTATATACCATTGGTACAGATTGGTTAATTATGATTGCGAGTGATCGTATTTCTGCCTTTGATGTAATATTACCAAAAACTATACCATATAAAGGACAGGTGCTCAATCAGATAGCTGAATTTATGTTGGGTCAAACCAAAGACATTTGCCCCAATTGGCTACTTGACGCCCCGGCTCCAAACGTGTCGGTGGGCAAAAAATGTACCCCTTTTAAAATTGAAATGGTGGTTCGCGGCAATTTAGTAGGCCACGCCTACAGAACCTATGCATCTGGGGCAAGAACACTTTGCGGGGTATCATTACCAGAAGGTTTAAAAGAAAATGATTTTTTTCCGACTCCCATTATTACCCCTTCAACCAAGGCTTCGGAGGGTCATGACGAGGATATTTCAAAAGAAGACATTATTGCCACAGGTCTCGTTAGTGCCGAAGACTGGGCCATTTTAGAAAAATATGCATTGGCCTTATTTAATAGAGGCAAAGAAATAGCTGCAAAGCAAGGGCTCATTTTAGCTGATACCAAATATGAGTTTGGCAAAATTGGTGATACCATTTATTTAATGGATGAAGTGCATACCCCCGATTCGTCTCGTTATTTTTATGCCGATGGTTTTGAAGAAAGACAGGCTTCTGGCGAAAAACAAAAACAACTTAGTAAAGAGTTTGTGCGCGAGTGGCTCATCCAAAATAATTTTATGGGCAAAGAAGGACAAACTGTTCCTGAAATGTCGGACGAGTGGATTGACACCATTAGCAAGCGTTACATTGAACTATATGAGAAAGTAACGGGTAAAACTTTTGTACCTGCTACTTTTACAGAGGAACAAATCATGGCTGCGACAACAGCCTCCTTTGCCAAATTTTGTACCGATTAAGTTTGTAGCCTAATCCTCTGGTTCATTAAGTCTAGGTCTGAGTCTTTTGCTTTTATTAAATATATGTTGCCCAAGTCGCACGCCCTTGCGTAATTCTTTTTGACGTTCAAGTGGCATATGAATGGTGTCTTGACAACCTTTACTGCAACAGCCTTCATAGTTTGCCGCACATGTTTCACACTGAATAAAAAGTAAATGACAACCGTTATTCAAACAGTTGGTATGTGTGTCGGCAGGATTTCCGCACTGATGACAAACTGAAATGATATCGTCTGTAATTCTCTCTCCTAAACGGTTATCAAATACAAAGTTTTTCCCAATAAATTTTTTTTCGATACCTGCCTGTTCCGCTTGATGCGCATAATTAATAATGCCACCTTCCAAATGAAACACATTTTTGAAACCCTGGTGTAACATGTAAGCACTTGCCTTTTCACAACGAATACCACCCGTGCAATACATGATGATATTTTTTTCTTCGTTGCCTTTCATCATATCCGCTGCCATGGGTAGTTGTTCCCTAAATGTATCTGAAGGAATTTCGATAGCATTTTTAAAATGACCTACTTCGTACTCATAATGATTGCGCATGTCAATTACAATGGTATCTGGCTTTTGAAGCAGCTCATTCATTTGAACAGCGTTCACATATTTTCCTTTGTTTTCCATGGAAAATGTTGGATCGGTTATGCCATCTGCAACTATTTTATCACGCACTTTTATTTTTAGTACCCAAAAACTTTTACCATCATCATCTACGGCAATGTTTAAACGAAGTCCATTCAGGTGCTCAAAAGCATATAGTTGTTCTTTGAATTTTTCGAAATTAAAATCAGGCACACTGATTTGTGCATTGATCCCTTCATAGGCAACATAAATTCTACCAAAAACCTGAAGTGGAAATAAAGCTTTGTAGAGCTCGTCTCTAAAAACGGAAGGATCTTGAACCGGGAAATAGGCATAAAAACTAATAGTGATGCGGTGAAAAGTTTCCGCCATCATCAGTGCCTTTAACTCCTCGTTGGAGACCCGGTTGTGTAAAACTGCCATAGTGCCGCAAAAATAAACAAATTATTTAAACGTGATGGGAACCGTGATTCGAACCCCAGTTCTAGTGGGCTCTCCCTTCTGGTAGCCATTGATGAGATCTACACGCATTACCTTAAAAATATTTTCGATACCAATAATGGCCTCCGTATAATCAACCATATTATTCACGTGTAAATAACTCACCCCTCCTACTAAAAACCAATTTAGTTTTCTAAAGCCCGGAATTTTATTGGTGAGTAGTCCATTTAAATGATATTCGGCAAAAACAGTGGAATAAAATCGAGACTGATTGCTAAACTGATAATAAGGAAGCAATTGAAAACCTTTTAAATGCTCAATTGTAACATAGGCTTGGTTACCAAAATAATGTTGCAAATCGGGCGAAAATAATTTGTTGGCATTTATAAATCCACCCATGGTTGCTCGGTATTGAAGCGTTCCACCAAGTCCAAGCGGCAAATCATCAGATACATTAAGTGACCATTTGCTATAATCGATATCACTACCTAATAAGTTGGCAATACCTTTTTTATAGGTAAGTGTAAATGTAGGCGCCTTGGAGCCCACACCAATTTTTTGTTCAGGAAGTTCGATGTATTTACCGCCTGGTTGCCAAGTTAATACCCCCGTTAAAGTAGCCGCTTGATGCTTTTCAAAAGCATCGTTTGAGGCAGGTGATGGTGTATTGGGCGAATAACTTCTATTAATATGATCTACAAAAATGAGCGGCTTGGTTAAATTAGGTTGCGCCAATCTATTTTGGTATTGAAAATTAACCCTAAAATTGAGCCCACTTCCTAGACCCGCTCCATAACCAATATTAACAAACTGAGCCTCGTATAATTTTAAAAAATTACGTTCGTATAAAATAGTTTGAATGGTATTTTGAGTTTCAGGAATGGCAATGTCATTATTAAATTGGAACATTTTTCTACCAAAACCAACCCCAATATTATTGAAATATTTTTTTCCAAAATTATACCTTACGGTAGCAGAGGGCTGCAACCTTGTATTACCAAATCCATAACGAAGTGAAGGCTCTACGGATACACTATTACGACCGGTGTAACGCTTTGTCCAACGTGGTGAAAAAGTAGCATTGTACCCTTCGACAGTATTGAAATTAATAGAACCAATTAAGGCATCAAATTGAATACGCGTTTTTTTACTTTGCCTGTTAATCGTTTGTCCTGTTAATAAAAAACCAGATAACTTAAATTTATTTCGAACCCTGTCTACCGAATCTAGGTATTTAGGATTTTGTCTGATTTTTTCTAGGCTATCTTTTTGGGCATAGTCTTTTACTTCTGCAATATCAAGTGGAACCGGTCTAATACTATCCCAATAAGCACTACTTTTTTTATTGGAACTATCTAGGTATTTTAAAAAAGTATTGCCAAAAAACTTTTTACCATATTGAGGTGCTAAATTAAATTGATCATAGACTTGCACAAAGCTTCCTGAAAAAGCAAAACCAAAAAACTTACCCTTTGGGTAAATTACCTGATTTTTAATCACCCACCCTTGTTTGGTGGGCACATACAACTGCTCAATTTGAAGGGTATCCAAAAGTTGCATTTGCTGTTCTTTTAATAAACTCAGTTGAACACTATGGATGCGCCAGTCGTTTTCGATGATATTAATAATACCTGTAAAGAGTGGTTCATATTTGCGCTTGGGTAACACACGAATCCTGCTTATTTCGATGCCATTTTCGTAAAAAGTGCCTTCAAATTTATAGTTGTAAAATCCAAGTGCCCCATCAGCTATCGGAGAAACAAAACCACGCGGGTTAAGTCCATTGCCAAGGTCTATATTGTTCTGATAAAAAGAAATGATTTGCGGATTGCTAAGTCCAAATCCATTACTTCTGCCGCTTACTTTAGATGACTTTACCTCGATGCGTTCTTTGTTAGGAACATCTACATAATAATCAGAAACTGTTTCCGATAAAAATAAAATTCGGTTTTTAACCGTATCCAAATTGCCAGGCGTTAATGACTTACCAAAAATAGATTTTGGATAATCATTTAATACCAACTGTCCTTTTATATATACCTCTGCACTAAACTTTTTAATTTCATTTAAATAATCAGGCCTTTTTTTAATGGCCTTTCTGATAATGGCATAAGCAGGATCCTCCCCTTTTGAACGCACCACAACATCATTTAACAGATATATTTGCTTTGCTAATACAAAAGGCAACAAAAGCGTATCCTGACCAGGTATGATTTTAATTTTCTTTTCTACCGCCTCAAAACCAACATAATTACATAAGATGGTATAGGATCCGGGTGTAAGTGTCAATGAAAATTTTGCGTCGGCATTGGCAGTTACCCCTCTTGTAGTGCCTTTGATTAAAACAGAAGCATGTGATAGGTTTTTGCCAGATGCATCGGTGACAGACCCTGTTACAAAAGTTTGAGCAAACACTTTATTACTA
>JAIYCS010000134.1 GCA_027487895.1 Sediminibacterium sp.
GGTCCAAGCTTAAAACTAACCCACCAAGAAATTGCATCGGACCTTAACAGCTCACGCGAAGTGATTAGTAGGCTCATGAAAAAGATGGAAAAAAATGGTTGGATAATCCTGCACCGCAACAGCATCGAATGGATTAAAAAATAAGATAAACTACCACTAGTGTGGTAGTTTATCTCTAAAATATCCGTAGGTCCATGTACCTGCAACAGCACTTAGTATCACTACGAGTACCGCGTAAAATCCGGCGCCAATATGTGCAAATAATGGGCCCGGACATGCACCTGTTAATGCCCAACCAAATCCAAACAACAAGCCACCATAAATTTGACCCTTGTTAAATTCTTTATCGGCAATTTTTATTTTTTCGCCATGGATGGTTTTGATATCTAGTTTTTTAATTAAAAAAACACTGATCGCACCCACTACTACCGCTGTTCCAATCACACCAAACATATGAAAGCTTTGTAGTCTAAACATCTCCTGGATTCTAAACCAAGAAATGATTTCGGCCTTCACAAAAACAATTCCAAAAATAATACCCACCGCCGCGTATTTTAAATTATACCATGCTGGGTGTTGCTGCGTCGATTCATTTACACAAGCTGTATTACTATCTATATTTTGTACTTTTTCGTTGTTCATTGTTAACTATTTATAAGGATAAAATCCAAGGTAAAATAATGTTTGCCATAAAAAATCCACCCACCATAAAGCTAATGGTAGCTACTAATGATGGCCATTGCAAATTACTAAGTCCCATAATGGCATGCCCCGATGTACAACCGCCTGCATAGCGCGTACCAAAGCCTACTAAAAATCCACCCACTACCATAATAACAAAACCTCTTACAGTAAGTAATGATTCAAAACTAAAAAGCTCCTTTGGTAACATGTAGCTATAATCAGATAGTCCATAACCTGCTAACTCACTTTGCAATCCAGGACTTACCTCAATAGGCGCACCTGTCATTAAAAAATAATTAGCAATAAATGCACCGCCTAAAATACCCCCTGCAAAAAAGAAATTCCATATTTCCTTTTTCCAATCGTATTTAAAAAATTTAATGTCGGCAGGAAAACAAGCCGCACACACATGTCTAAGGTTAGAAGAAATACCAAAGGTTTTATTACCTAAAATTAAAAGTGCTGGTACGATAAGTCCAATTAAAATACCCGCTACATACCAGGGCCAAGGTTGTTGAATTTGTTCCATCATGCTTGTTTGTTTTTTTTATTTTTTATAAAATTTTTGAATGGGTTTAAAAGGCCCATACTTATGCTGTGTTTCAGAAAAATCGTCGGCGTATGGACCAAAAGCAAAATCAAGTGGCTTTTTATCATACTTAGGCCAGTCATTACCCTGATTTTTATGTGGGCGGGGCTGACTGTTTACATAGGCAGCCACATCCCAACATTCCTCTTCCGTTAATGTTGGATTATTATGTGATGCAATGGCAAAAGGCATGTTGTTTTTTACATAACCTGCAAAATTGCTAATTCTATAAAGCCCGGCGCCATCGTTGTAACTATTTGCCCCCCATAATGGCGGATACGCATATTCAGTTTCTTCAGGTGTTAATTGTCCTTCACCATTAGCGCCATGACAACTCATACACTGCGTGGTATATACCTGCTTACCTTTTACAGGATCTGCAGCACGGTCTAAATAGGCTAGTTTTTCGATGCCCGAACCATGTGGCTTTTGCCCTTTTTGTACATCTTGACCTATCCATTTAATATAAGCGTATATGGCTTTAAATTCTCTACTATTACTATCTACCGCTGTGCCGTTTAAACTTCTTTCCATACAATCAGCTACCCGCTTGTAAATACTTTCTACCTGACCACTTCTGTCTCTAAATTTTGGATACGTAGAAAACACAGCCGCGTAATTATTACCCCATGCTTTGCCCCCTGCTTGCAAGTGACAGTTCTGACAGTTCATGCCATTGGTAATTTGTGCCACGCTTCCCTTAGGTCCTAAATATTTTGCTGTATGTGCAATTAAATCTTGACCATAAATTACCAGTTTACGCTCCTCACCACTCACGGTATTATCGGTATAAATACTTGGTGCTATCCAGGTACTATCTGTTACCGCAAGCGTGTTGTCCATTTTAAAAATGTCGCCACGTATAAAACTTACCATAAAATAAATAAGCACAAGTGCGGCTGCACCAATGAGTATTATGTATTGTTTTTTCATGGTTATAAAAATTATCTAAAGTTGTAAGTTGTTCCTTGTAACTGGGTTAATAATGTGGCGGGTTGATCAGTAGCAGTGGTTCTGCCTTCTAATTTTGGCGCCACAACAGGTGTAGCTGCTAAATACGCTGTTATTACTTCGTGCAAACTAGTTTGAGTGGCTACCGGATTACTTACTTTTTCAATTCTGCAAAGTGTATCGTTAGGGTCACCCTCTCTTTCACAAGCCACAATTTTGTACATTTTATTTTTATCAAGTGGCTGCCCCTTAATTTTTACGGTGTTAACGCGCTGCCCTTTTGGTTTTCCAATGGTACAGTTTACTTCCATGCCTGCAAAACGTACAAACCATCCACCAAATCTTTTACTAGGATCTGTGGCAAATGCATTTTCGAGTTCTTTTTCGAGCCAATCTAGTATTTGTTGACCTGTTACCTCCCCTGTTTTAGCCGTAGAATCTACGGGTAACATATTCCATAAAAATTCGTTGGTAATGGCTACTTTTTGTGCACCCTGCGGTACGGCTAGTGGTTGACAAAATCTAAATCCATTGCTAAGTGCTATGTCCGGTTTAAACTTCCACATTACTGCATCGGTAATTAAATTATCCATCGGAGTTTCTAAAACAAAATAACGTACCAGTGGGGTTGCAGTGTAGCCCAGTACTTTTTGTAAAGAAGCTGCATACGGTGCTGCTGCTTTATCTACGAGGGCTAACATTTTTTTATTGGCCGGATATTTTACAGGATCAACATCTAAAAGCGCATAATGATAGGTATCTATTTTTCCGTCTTTTACGGTAACATCTAATTTTCCCAAAAAAGAACCAAAGGCACCACACTCTACTACTTTTGTATACTTGCCTTGTATAGGCACGCGCACTCTTTCGTGGGTATCGGCACCAATTATAAAATCGGCACCGGCCACTCTTGAATCGTTGGCTAAACCAACCTGCTGCGCGAGACCCATATGGGTAACAATAAAAATAATACCACAACCCTCTACCTCTTGGAGGTACTTAATATACTTTGCTACATTGTCTGTGGCATGCGTAAAACCAATACCCTCACTGTATGCAGGTGACTGACGCTTAGGCACCAGATGATCTGTAAAACCAATAAAACCAACTTTCGCACCAGCAATATATTTAATCCAATAGGGCGGATAAATTAACGTGCCATTGTCTGGATCATTTGTTTTATGCCACATATTGGCACAAATTTTTGCAGCATTAGAATGCCCCATATCATAGAGCATTTTTTTCTTTTTATACACCACTTCCCAGTTGCCTGGTAAAATTAAATCGTAATTAAAAGCATTCATGAGTGGGATAAGCGCTTCTCCTTCCGACATAGAAGCAACACCATGACCATGAAAATAATCGCCACCATCATACAAAATATTTTGCGGATGCTGTGCCCTCAAACTATCAATCATTGTTTTTAATACCGCAAGGCCGCCACGTTTTTTATACACTGGCTTTTCATTTTCCCAAAAAAACTCGTCGTGGGTATGCAGTTGCGCGTGCAAATCGGTGGTTATAAAAAGACTAAATTGATTGGGCGCCTGTTGTTGGCTACCAGCCTGGGCACTGCTTGCGCTATCTGAAGCCGCAAATGCAGCAGACACCGGACCCATGGTGGCAGGTACGCCAAAGCCCAGCACAGCGGCATTTTTAATAAAGTTTCGACGGTTATTTTGGTTCATATGGCAATGTTAAGAGCACTAAAATCATTCTAATTTACAACAATGAACGTGACATTTATCACAAAGCAGTGTTACCAGGGATTGTTTAAAAATGAAAGTTTAAAATAAAATTAAAATGAGCCATATCCACTTTATTGATATAATACTTTGGGTTATTATAGGTGTTACCCGTAGCATCTTTATAAAAATAAATGAGTTGCGCCTCCCAACCTTTCCAAAAACCAGTAAAAGCGTAGCGTACATCTATATTGTACTGCATATAAGATGGGAAACTGTATTTATTAAGCGCATAATTTGTAATGTCCGGCAGGCTATAATAACCCGCACCCATATTTAAGGTTAACGGAAGTTTTGGGGCTGCATACTTTGCTTTAACCACATAAGCACTTACATCACCCATGCCCTCATTTCTTTCTCCCATTAAAAAAGTATAAAAAGGATCACGTCCCCACTCACGAGGCATTAAATAACGCCCCTTTTTGGTAATGCGTGTATAGTTTAATGAATAATCCCATGCACCTACTTTTTTACCAAGCCTGGCACCTATTACTAAACTGGATTGATCAGGGTTAAAATAAGTTTTAGAAACCTCATGGTTACCACCCTTATTTACCACCGTTTGCGTTATCAATTGCAAGCCATAATAAAACGGCTGTTTTTGTGTAGGTGTTTTATCAATTTGCAACATACTGGTATTAAACATGTTTTCTACAAACTGATTCCACAACTGAATTTTATGATTTTTTATTACCCCTAGTTCTGCGCCAATAAGTGCAACGCCACTCGATTCAAGTTCATTTTTATACCCCGATTTTGTGCCGTCTATATTAACGCCCACCGAGTAAAGCCCAATAGACTCGCCAGTTTTATACCATGCCACTGTGCTCCTCGGCGAAAACCGATTTAGCCAACCTGCATACCATTTGGTTTCTTTGTTTTTATGCTGAAGCCAAAAACCCTGTACCTCGGTTGGACGCATGCGTCCATCTTGTAAATTAATAAATGGCGTATTGAGTAATTGTTTACCTACTGTAATTGTGATTTTATTTTTTTGGTACTGAAGGTATAATTCTTCGAGTCGGTCTATATCTGTTTTATTGGCTGGATCTGTAAGATCAAATAACCCAAGCTCATACCTATTTAATGTTCCTGATAAAGGATGCACTTTAGTAAGATCTGACGAAAATGCATCGTACACAAAAAAACCACTCACACCCACTTTTACATCATACACAGGTTTAGAAATAAATTGTATACCTCCGCCCACCGCCTGCGCATATTCTACCTCACTATTTTTATTAAAATTAGAGCTAAAAAAACTGCGTAAATGTCCGTGGATATTGCCCATTTGAAAACGGTACAATAAACTACTGCTATCCAATTGCTTCCCAGATTTACCCCATAACTTAGGGTCTTCGGTAAGCTCTTGGTGCTGCGCATAGCCAGTTAGAGCGCACAACAATAACGCTATTGTAAAAAATCTTGCTAACATCTTGCCTTAAAAAATTAATGAATTCAATTAATGCGTTCCGCCTGTAGGAAAAAACAATTGCTGCGCAATGATGTAAAGGCCCATAATAAGCACAAACCAACCAAACCCTTTTTTAAGTTTGTTGCCATCAATTTTTTTGCTAAGTCTATCGCCTATAAAAATACCACTAATGGCAAGTGCTGTTACCGATAATAACAAGGTCCAGTCCATGGTGCTATTTGACAAATCACCTGTAAATCCAATTAATGATTTTGCTGCAATAATAAGTAGCGATGTGCCCACTGCTTGTTTCATAGGCAGTTTGCTAAGCATCACAAGCGCTGGGATAATTAAAAATCCACCGCCTGCACCTACTAAGCCTGTAAGCATGCCTACTAGCGCACCTTCAATTAAAATAACGGGATAATTAAACTTTTGCTCGGCTGGCTCTTCTTCATTTTTGGAAGCCTTAGAACGAATCATAGAAAAAGAAGCGGCTACCATGAGTACTGCAAAAAGCATCATCATTAGCAGTGGCTTGGTAATTTCAATACCTGCTATGGTTCCAAGCTGCGAAGGTATGGCTGGCACCAAATATTTTCTAGTAGCAAATACCGCTACAATAGAAGGGATACCAAATATGATAGCTGTTTTAATATTTACAAAACCTTGTTTGTATTTAGGCCATGCGCCCACAAGGCTACTAGCACCTACAATAAATAAAGAGTAGGCTGTTGCTAACACAGGATCTACACCAAATAAATATACGAGTACAGGTACCGTTAATATACTACCACCGCCGCCAATGAGGCCCAGTGAAATTCCAATTAAAATGGATGCTATATATCCAATTATTTCCATGATTTTTTAATTTGACACAAAAGTGCCTTTATAAAAATAAAAGATAGGTGATAAATGTCACCTACCCAATTTTTGTTCTAAAAAATTCTCCAGCTTCGTAACATTTGTCACTAATAAAGGCTTTTAATAACAAGAATTTTGCTGTCAATTAAAACAATAAAATATGAACCAACTCATTCAACTCATCAAAGAAAAAAAAGCAACAATTATTGATGTGAGATCGCAGCTAGAATTTGATCAGGAACATTTTCCGGGTGCACTGCACATCCCACTTGAAAAAGTACAAGACGAAGCTATTAACATTGGCCAAATGCCTAAACCCATTGTTGTGTATTGCAGAAGCGGTAACAGAAGTGGTATGGCCGCTGGTATACTCGCACAAAATGGTATTAACGAGGTATATAATGGTGGTGGTCTTTACGACATGCTTCACATTCTCAATAATTAATAAATAGTTTATATTGTGTAAATAATCATTTTATACCATTAATTGTCTTTTACATGAAACTTATTAAACTGTCTATTTTCGTTTTTTTAATGCACTTGCAATTCAATTCTTTTGCCCAAACTGAAGGCGCAACAACACCTACACATAAAGTAGTGATACAACTTAATACAGCAGATACCGCTGCTTGGAGTGGCGTTATTGGCAATATTAAAAACCTATCAAAAGTTTGGCCAGGGAATATCAAATTTGAAGTGGTGGTGCATGGAAAAGCGTTGGACTTTTTAGTAGCTGCAAAATCTCACTTAGTAACAGACATTGATCAGTTAGCAAAAAAGGGCGTTGTTTTTAACGCTTGCGAAAACACCATGGGCAAATATGGTATTACAAAGCAAATGCTTATACCCTCCGTATTTTCTGTTCCATCAGGTGTTGCAGAAATAATTTTAAAACAAGAAGAAGGCTGGAGTTATTTACGCGCTGGTTTATAATGGTATCATTGTGATATATGTCACAAATAATAGCAAAAAATCATTTCATATTTGCATTACCAAATAATTCAAAAAAAATTATCTTATGTATGTTCAAGAC
>JAIYCS010000060.1 GCA_027487895.1 Sediminibacterium sp.
GCTTATTTAGAGCGTCCACATTCGTCACTTGTATATATGGTGGAGCATTTGATTCAAGCATCTAATAATGCTAACAGTGGCTTTTATTTATACGATCATGAAGCTTTAGCGCAAACATTAAAAGCCAATAAAGCAGCGGGGCAAAAAACCTTATTGATAGGTGTTACGTTTGCGCTTTTAGATTTTGCCGCGCAATATCAGATGCCTCTACAACACACCACAATTTTAGAAACAGGTGGTATGAAAGGTAGACGTAAAGAATTAACCAGAGCCGAAGTGCACGAAACATTAATGAATGCTTTTCAGGTACCGACCATTCATGGCGAATACGGTATGACCGAATTATTATCACAAGCCTACGCCACCGGAAATGGAATTTATAAATGCCCGCCATGGATGCGCGTGCTTGTCACCGAAGAAGAAGATCCACTAACCGTGAAAACCAGTGGGAGAGGCACTTTACAAGTAATTGACCTCGCCAATATCCATAGCTGCTCGTTTATAGCCACAGAAGATGTGGGCGCCGTTTACGCAGATGGCAGCTTTGAAGTTTTTGGCCGAATGGATCATTCGGCCCTACGCGGTTGCAGCTTAATGGTGATCTAAAAATTTTGCGCGAACGCAAAAAGCGTGTTACACACTTACATTAAAATCACGAAGTGCATCGTTTAAACTTGTTTTTAAATCGGTGCTTGCTTTACGCTGACCAATAATTAAAGCACAGTTTACTTGATACTCTCCAGCGTTAAACTTTTTAGTTGTGGTACCCGGAATGACTACCGATCTTGCTGGTACACGTCCTGTATATTCTACCGGCGTAGAACCGCTTACGTCAATAATTTTTGTTGATTGTGTTAGTACCACATTGGCACCTAGTACGGCTTCTTTTTCTACAATTACACCTTCTACAACAATACTTCTGCTACCTAAAAAACAACCGTCTTCGATAATTACAGGGCTAGCTTGCAATGGCTCTAACACGCCGCCAATACCCACGCCACCACTGAGGTGTACGCCTTTTCCAATTTGTGCGCAACTGCCTACTGTTGCCCAGGTATCAACCATGGTACCTGCATCAACGTAAGCACCAATGTTTACATAACTAGGCATGAGTACCACCGAGCTAGCAATATAAGAACCATAACGTGCCACAGCTGGAGGAACGGCTCTAACGCCTAATTCTTTGTAGTTACTTTTTAATAACATTTTATCGTAAAACTCAAAAGGAGGGAGCTCCCATGTTTGCATTTGTTGAATACCAAAATACATTAGAATGGCCTGTTTAACCCACTCGTTTACTACCCATTTGTCTCCTTCTGGAGATGCTACGCGCAAACGACCTTTGTCTACATCTTCAATCACGGCTCTAACGGCATCACTGTAGGTTGCTTCTTTTAATAAATCTCTATTTGACCAGGCTTCAAGTATTAAATTTTGTAAAGACATGCTTAATTTTTTTGCAAACATAAGCAACACATCTTTAACTACCATTATCTAGGTTAATTCTCGTTAACAAATTGTAATTTGCCTGCGTGACCCCACTATTTAATACAGATATAGAAGCCTGTTTGCGCGTTTTAGAAAGCGGGGGTCTTATTTTGTACCCCACCGATACCATTTGGGGTATTGGCTGCGATGCCACAAATGAAGCAGCCGTAGAAAAAATATTTACTTTAAAAAAACGTATCGAAACCAAGGCCCTTATTGTGCTCATTGCAGACGAGCGTTCACTATTACAATATGTGGCGAGCCCGCATATTGAGGTGTTTGATTATATCCAAGGTGTTTCTAAACCCACCACTATAATTTATGAAAATGCTATTGGACTTGCCGGTAATTTACTAGCCGAAGATGGCTCTGTGGGTATACGCATTTGTGCCGATGAATTTTGTAAGCACCTCATCAAGCGGTTTAGAAAACCCATTGTAAGTACCTCTGCTAATGTATCTGGCTTTCCACCACCCAAAGTATTTTCAGATATTGACATTGCTGTTAAAGAAGGCGTAGATTATGTGGTCCATTACCGTCAAGATGATATGACGCCAGTAGAACCTTCTGCTGTTGTGAAATGTAATAAAGACGGGCGTTTCACAATTCTGAGGCCCTAATTGCCTCCTTTTGTTTCCTTTTGGTTATTTTTGCATCATGCATCGCATACTAGTTATTCAAACTGCATTTATAGGAGATGTGGTGCTCGCAACAGCGCTCTTACAAAATTTGCATGCAGCATACCCATCAGCAAAAATTGATATTTTAGTAAGGCAAGGTGCTGATGAACTTTTTGCGGATCACCCTTACATTAACGAAGTGCATGTATGGAATAAAAAGAAAAACAAATACCAGCATCTTTTTCAAATCATACAAACCATTAGGCGAATCAAATATGACGTTGTTATTAATGTACAGCGTTATTTAGCCACTGGCATCATCACGGTTTTGTCGGGTGCCAAAAAAACAATTGGCTTTGATAAAAATCCACTTAGCTTTTTGTTTTCGGAAGTAGTTGCGCATCAGTTTGGTGCAGCCGCGGAAGCGGCTGGGGGCGCGGCAGCGCAAAATTCAAATAGCTCGTCTTTGCACGAAACCTCACGCAACCATGCGCTGCTAGCATCACTCACAACAGCGCCAGTTGCAAAGCTAGCACTCTATCCATCTGCTGCAAATTTTGCAGCCGTGCAAAAATGGCAAGGCGTTCCTTATATATGTATGTCGCCGGGGTCGGTGTGGGAAACCAAAAAAATGCCTGCAAAAAACTGGATCGATCTTATTAACGCAGTGCCAACAAACTATACCATTTATTTAATGGGTGCGCCCAACGAAACTGCACTTTGTGCAGAGATACTCAGTGGTTCATCGAGAGGGGGTGTGTTTAATATTGCGGGACAACTAAACTTGTTAGAAGCAGCGGCTCTTATTAAAGGCGCCCGTTTAAATTATGTAAACGATTCGGCACCGATGCACTTGGCATCAGCTACTAATGCACCCGTTGCTGCCATTTATTGTTCTACCATTCCGGCCTTTGGATATGGTCCATTATCTGATACACAATTTGTTGTTGAAACCCTGGAACACCTGCCCTGTAAACCTTGTGGCCTGCATGGAAAAGAGGTGTGTCCACTAGGTCATTTTAATTGTGGCCATACCATTACAACAGCGCAATTACTAGCGCCTCTTTCGCTTATATAAATGAGCAAAGCGCTACATTTGCAAAGCATGGAAATTAATTGTTCACCACACGAAACCCAACTCTTTAAAAAAATAGGTGCCGCAGCAGATAAGCTGGGTGTGCCTGCTTATTTAATTGGTGGATTTGTGCGTGATAAAATTATTGGACGTCCTACCACCGATGTAGATGTGGTTTGTATTGGTGATGGTATTGCATTAGCGAATGAAGTAGCCGCACTTTTTTCTCCAAAGCCTACGGTTGCATTTTTTAAAACATTTGGAACGGCGCAAATCAAAATTGATGATTTTATTATTGAATTTGTAGGTGCGCGCAAAGAAAGTTATGCTTCCGATAGTCGAAAGCCAAGCGTAAGCCCAGGCACCATCGAAGATGATCAAAATAGAAGAGATTTTACCATCAATGCACTTGCCATTGGACTACATGAAGCAGCTTTTGGCAAATTAGTAGATCCATTTGGTGGACTTGAGGCTATTCAGGATAAAATAATAAAAACACCTTTAGCGCCACATCAAACCTTTAGTGATGATCCGCTGCGTATGTTAAGAGGCATCAGGTTTGCGTGTCAGTTAGGCTACACCATTGTGCCTGAAACCCTTGATGCTATTACAGATAGTGCACACCGGATCAGTATTATATCACAGGAGCGTATTACCGAAGAACTGAATAAAATCATGCTTTGTGATAAACCATCGGTAGGATTTGATTTACTCTTTAAAGTAGGTTTATTACATAAAATATTTCCGCAGCTTGTAGATTTATACGGCGCCGAAAATATAGATGGCATGGGTCATAAAGATAATTTTTACCACACACTTCAGGTGCTTGATAATATGGCGGCTAGCACGCCCGATTTGTGGTTACGCTGGGCCGCATTATTACATGATATTGCAAAGCCAGCCACTAAAAAATTTGAAGAAGGTTTTGGATTTACGTTTCATGGTCATGAAGTAGTAGGTGCACGCATGGTGCCTAAAATTTTTACCAAACTAAAACTTCCTTTAAACGAGAAAATGAAACTCGTGCAAAAATTAGTGTTGTTGCATTTAAGGCCCATTAGTTTAACCAAAGAAAATATTACAGATAGTGCCATTAGGCGTTTAATATTTGATGCCGGCGAAGACATTGAGAGTTTAATGCTTTTGTGTAACGCCGATATCACCAGCAAAAACAAGCAAAAAGTAAAGCGCTATTTGCAAAATTTTGAAATGGTGCGCCTCAGAATTCAGGAGGTAGAAGATGGGGACAGGCTATGCAATTGGCAGCCGCCAGTAACCGGAGAAATGATCATGGAAACCTTTGGACTAGCACCTTCAAAAGAAGTGGGACTATTAAAAGACGCTATTAGAGAAGCCATTTTAGATGGTATTATTCCTAACGAATTTGAGGCTGCCACGAAGTTTATGCTTGAAAAAGCAGCGACTTTAGGGCTTCGCCCCGTATAAATAATTGTATTTTAGCAAAATAAACAAAAGAGCATGGCTGTTTTAAAATTTAGGGTGTATTTAGAAGAAGATGACGCGGTGTACAGAGACATTGCCATTAAGCATACACAAACTTTTGCGGAACTACATTACGCTATTTTAAAAGCCTATGAATTTGATAGTAAACATCAGGCTACTTTTTATAGAAGTAATGATAAGTGGTTGCAAGGTCGTGAAATAAGTTTTGAAGTGTACGATAAAAAATATCAGGCACCACCTTTATTAATGGCTGACACAGCTATTGGAACCGAAATTATAAATACCAATCAAAAGTTTGTATACGAATATGATTTTGCAAAAGGTTGGTTGTTTTTGATTGAGCTGATTCATGTAAGTAAAGAAACCGATGCAACAATTACTTATCCGCTCGTTACACGCACCGAAGGGATTGGTCCACAACAATATGGTACCAAAAGTTTACTGGGCAATAAATTTGCCGACATCGAAGAAAAATATGATTTATCAGAAGCTGCAGATGGTTTTGGTGAAGAAGGCGATGAAGAAGATAACGGTAGTGATGATGCAGATGACGATGTGGTAGATACGCAAGATGAGTATGGACAAGACGAATATTAATAAGGTCTTAGCACTACTTTCAAACAGTAGTGATTTTGATGCAAACATTCCCACTGTCATTGTTATCGTTGGTCCTACGGCTGTAGGTAAAACAGCATTTGCGATAGCGCTTGCACAGCATTTTAATACCCAAATTATTTCTGCCGATTCGAGGCAGTGTTACAACGAACTTTCTATTGGTGTTGCCAAACCCTCAACCGACGAACTTGCCGCAGTTAAACATTATTTTATAGGCACCCATTCTATTAACCAAGAAGTGAACGCGGGTGTTTTTGAAAAATACGCACTAGATGCAGCTGCTCAAATTTTTAAATCAAATACAGTAGCCGTAATGGTAGGCGGTACAGGCCTTTACATCAAATCTTTTTGTGAAGGAATAGACCTGATGCCAGCAATTGATCCAGCCCTTCGAAATAAAATTATAGAGGATTACGAAACAAATGGAATTAAATGGTTGCAACATCAAGTAGCCGCTAACGATCCCATTTATTGGAAAAGCACACACGAAAAAAACAATCCGCAGCGCCTCATGCGTGCACTTGAAATGGTACTTGCAACTGGAAAATCCATCACTGAATTTCAATCGGCACAAAAAGTTACAAGGCCTTTTAATATTTTAAAAGTGGGTCTATCCATGCCACGTGAAATACTTAATGAGCGCATTAATAATAGGGTAGATGCCATGATGGAGGATGGACTGCTCGAAGAAGTGAAAGGGCTTTTACCGATGGCACACTTAAATGCATTACAAACAGTGGGCTATCAAGAAATATTTGCACACCTACGAGGTGAAATATCTTTACAAGAAGCTGTACTACAAATTAAGCAACACACCAGGCAGTATGCCAAACGTCAAATGACTTGGTTTACAAAAGATACTGCGGTAAACTGGTTAGAACTTGAATCCAAAAGTTAACATCACCGTTCCTCTCGCTCCAGCTTGTGAAGCAAATGTATTTGGCTTATCGTTTAAGCGGTAAGCAAATTGAACGTCTTGGTTCATGATATGCGCATAGCTTAAGTCAATAAATATACCATGGTCTCTGTAGCCAATACCTCCTGTGGCAAGTATTCTGCTCGCATCTAAAGCTTCGTCGGCGTATGGGCTACCATAATAAGCACCACCTAATCTAAACATAATGGTATGGAATTTTATTTCACCACCTAGCTTTAAATTAAAGTTGCCTTTGTAGGTTTCTTTAACGGCTTCGTTTAGCTGGGTATAGTAATTTGTTAAACCCATATCGTTAGGGTCTGCAGATGAAAATCTTGAGGCTTTGTAATTTACATACTCAATATCGGCACTTACAAAAGCACGTTGTTTGCGGGTGTCTTTCACTTCTCTAAAAACATAACTCGCACTAGCGGTGGCTCTCCACGGCGTAATTAGGGTGTAATTGCTTTGACCTGGGTTACCACTATTAAGTGCATCGCTGTTTGCAGATCTTGTGCGTGCATACGATTCGGTATTGGCAATCATGGAAGCCCTTACTTCATCTTTAAATCCGATAATTTGAGGGGTATGAAACGCAACGCCCACACGCCAAAATTCGGTAGGTTTATAAATGGTTCCGAGTTTTAAACCCATACCAATACCCCTGGAGCTAAAACTTTCTTTAAAAGTGAAACTTTCAAATTGATTATTGGGGTTCGTTGTAGCGTCTTTTTCGGTGTAGGTAAGTTCACGATTGTAATTGATGATTGGAATGGTTAAGCTTCCACCTACATACATTTTGTCTTCCATATTGCCTGCTAAACCCAGTGCCAATTCGTGGTAACCTCCATTTGTATTGGCGTCATAACTTTGGTTTACACCCGTGGAAATAGGCACCATACTTTGGTATCCATCAAACCTACCTTGTGCATTGTTAGACGTGTCCACTAAAAAAGTTCGGAACGCAAGTGATGATCCAAAAATATAATTGCTAAGAGCAGCATTGGTGTCTGCTAAATCGCGGGTTAGTTCTTCGAGGTATTGCTCCGAAAAAGAACTCATATTATTATAACCCTTAAACGTTACCCTGTTGTTGTAATTGGCTACTTGATTGATAGAAATAGCAATGGCATTGCTGGTCCACTTGCTTCTTTTGTTGTTGCTAAATCCAAAAACAAAACCACTCGTACCATATTGCATATTATTTTTTGCACTGGTAGTATCGGAACCTCTATAATTAAATTTGTTGTTGTTGAAGTTCATCCCAGGCGACAATACAAACTCAGATGTTTTAAATAATCCAAGTCCAGCAGGGTTTACATGGTTGGCTGTAATTTCTCCGCCAAGTGAGCCCATCACACCACCGGTTGCTATATTTCTAGCAGAACCATTTTGAGTAAACCAAGCCGTGCGAAGTGCATAGTCGGGTTGTTGTGCAAATAAGGTTGTTGCAAATAAAGTAGCAACAGCAAGTATTGTTAGTTTCATAAATGTTTGATTGAATCCGTTAGAACTAGTTATCTCTTCCGCCTCTGCCACTTGTTGCACTAGAGCCGGTGCTTTTTACACCACCGCTATTGCCACCTGCATTGCTTGAAGGAATGGCTGCGCCACCATTACTCGAATTAGAAAAACTCCTGGAAGCTCTATCCCAGCTATCGTTGTTTACAGCGCCAGCAATTGTGGTAGCTGTAGAAAATACCCTTTTAACGAGGTTACCAAAACTGTTGTTGTTATTAGGACCTGTTTCAAAGACACCCGTTTTTGGATTGCGGTAACCCAAATTAACGTTGCCGTAGGTTTTATTTTTAAATGCAGTAACATTGGATCCTGCACCTCCGCCAATATTTACCCTTGGATTTTTAAAAGCAATAACGGTACTAATTGGATTTGCAATACCACCGCGCCAGCCGTAGCCAAGACCTAAATTGGGTCCAAAACCAAATGCTGGATTAAATCCAAATCCAAACCCTGGGTTAAACCCGTTCATGCAACCGCAGTTATAATTGTATTTGAAGTTGTTGAAATTGTTGTTGAATCTATTGCCCATAAAATCAAAACGTGGATCGTACCAATAGCTGTAATCGTCGATGCAATTAAAGCGGTAACGGTTGCTTAGTTTAAGGCGTAAAAAACGGTCTTCCTGAACCTCGGTATAACGCTCATACTGATCCCTAGCTTCTTCCTCGCGCTCTAACTCCTTTTTACTCGTACCATTGGCTGGTGAGTAATAAACGTCGTCTGGGGTTTGTCCGGCTTCGTAAACGGTTCCGCAACTGGTTGCAAAAACGAGTAAAACTGCTACAGATAGGAGGTTAGTTTTCATGGCAGATAGGTATTTAGGTATACTATAATGCGAAGTTACATACATTTGCGGTGCAGGCAACTACAATTACGGGATTGGTAATTAATATCTAAACTAACAATTGTAAGCCTATTATATTGTTAAGAATA
>JAIYCS010000122.1 GCA_027487895.1 Sediminibacterium sp.
CTATGTTGGTATTAAAGAGAGTAAGAAAACAACCAATTACATGGTGATCTTCAAAATTGCTGTGATTATTTTTGTAATTGTAATGGGCTTCTTTTATGTAGACACCAATAACTGGGATCCATTTTTACCCAATGGATTTACGGGTGTATTAGCAGGCGTATCTGCTGTGTTTTATGCCTACATTGGTTTTGATGCTATTTCAACAACCGCAGAGGAGTGTAAAAATCCGCAACGTGATTTACCACGCGGTATGATTTACTCATTAATTATTTGTACGGTTCTTTATATTTTAATTGCGCTGGTATTAACCGGTATGGTTAACTATACTGAATTAAAAGTAGACGATCCGCTGGCATATGTCTTCCAAAAATTGAATCTCAATAAAATAGGTTATTTGATTTCGGTGAGTGCTGTTGTTGCAACAACAAGTGTACTTCTTGTTTTCCAATTAGGACAACCCCGTATTTGGATGAGCATGAGTAGGGATGGACTCTTACCTAAAAAGTTTGCGCAAGTGCATCCTAAATTTGGTACGCCTTCTTTTGCAACGATTGTTACTGGATTTTTAGTAGGGATTCCATCACTGTTTGTATCAAGTTCTACCATGACCGATTTAACCAGTATTGGAACACTCTTTGCATTTGTACTGGTTTGTTTTGGCGTACTCGTACTTCCGCGCATGGCTAAAGAAGCGGGTAGTAGTGCATTTAGACTTCCATACTTAAACGGACAGTTTATTATTCCTGCTATTGTTACTGTGTTTGTTTATTTTTCAATGAACCGCATTTCGGATGCGTTTGCGAACTACGCCAACGAAGGGTTTCAAGAAATTTTATTTTTACTCTTTATTTTTATAGCTATTGTAACCGGTGTATTAAGTTTTATCCGAAAATATTCGGTGATACCAGTAGTAGGTGCACTTTGCTGCCTCTATTTAATGATTGAAATACCGGCTGTTAGCTGGATGTGGTTTTTTATATGGATGGGTATTGGTTTAACCATTTACTTCTTTTATAGTAGACGTAGAAGTAAACTCGCACAGTAATGAAATATCAAATTGGTGACGAAATATTGGTGTTGCATAGCAACGAAGAAGGAAAAGTGGTTGATTTTATCAACGACAAAATGGTGATGATCGAAGTGCGCGGCGTAAAGTTTCCGGCGTACATGGATCAAATTGATTTTCCCTATTTTAAGCGCTTCACCCAAAAAAAAATTGTAGAGGATCAAAAACCGCTCAAGCAGTTTATTGATAATATCCCAACCGAAAAACCAAAGCCTACCGCCGTTAAAGAAGAAACGGGTGTTTGGTTAACCCTCATTCCTAAATTTGGACTCGACGATTTTAACGATGAAATTGTTGTTTCGTTTAAAGTGCATTTGGTGAATAATATGGCCACTGCCTATGGGTTTCATTACAAACAGTATTTGTCTTCTAGTTTAAATTTTGAATTAGACGCCACCATTCAACCTTTTCATGATTTTTATTTACATGACCTAGCGTTTGAAGCCATTAATGATACGCCAAATTTTAGTGTAGACTTTTCTTTACTTCAAAAAGTAAAATACAAAGCAGCGCATTATGAAACCATGCTTAAATTAAAACCTAAGCAGGTATTTAATGCGATCGAAAAATTAAAAGAAAACAACGAGCCTACACTTACGTATTTGTTGTTTGATTCCTACCCAGACGAGGCAGTGGTAGAAACTTTTGATGTATCTAAATTCGCTGCGGCAGGTTTTAAAGTGTACGACGCAAAAAAAATTAAAGAAAATTTACCGGCACCCCGAACAGTAATAGACCTACACATAGAAAAGCTTACAAATAGTTATTTGCATTTAACCAATACCGAAATCATGGGTATTCAGTTAAGTGAATTTGACAAATGGTACGACCTAGCGGTAGCGCATAAGCTCCCGTCTTTTATAGTGATCCATGGGGTGGGTGAAGGGGTTTTAAGAGACGAACTACACAGCATTTTAAAGACCAAAAGAGAGGTCAAACACTTTATCAATCAATACGATGCACGTTTTGGCTATGGTGCCACCGAGATATTCTTTAAATAAAGGTTATCTTTGCAGTTCCATAAGCCCGAACCATCGAGGTGCTTAGGCACTTAGGAAAGTCCGGACAGCATAGGGCAACCCACCGGTTAAGCGCCGGCCGTTTATATGGTAGCATATAAATGCGAGATAGTGCCACAGAAAATTACTTCCGTTTTGCAAAAAGCGGACACAGGTGAAAATGTGAGGTAAGAGCTCACAGCTTTTGTTGGTAACAGCAAAGGAGGGTAAACCTTGGGTGTTGTAATGCCATGTATAGGAATCTTTGAAAGCGGCTCGTTTGATTCCAATTTATTGGAAGGGTTCCAGGGTAGGCAGCAAGATTGTATTAGTAATAATACAACTAGATAAATGATGGTTTAGAAACAGAATCCGGCTTACGAGGCTTATGGTTTTTTTTATTTTGAATTAATTGTTTTGATATGACACAAGAGCAGATTAAGTATATGAGAGACCGAGTGACGGTTTTGAGGAGGTTTCTTTGACGTTGAGAACCGCATATACAAAGTAGATACAGATAAGCAGCTTTCGCTTTCGCCAGGCTTCTGGGATGACAACACCAGAGCTACTGGTATCATGAAAGAAATTAAGGTAAACGAATATTGGTTAAAGCTTTTCAAGCAAGTAGAAAGTAGTGTAGAAGATTTTGCAACACTATTTGAATTTTGGAAATCTGGTGATGCTACCGAAGAAGAAACCAAAGAGGCGCATACCACCGCACTTGAGCAAATAGAAGATGCCGAATTTAAAAGCACACTCAATAAGCCCGAAGACGAGCTCACGGCCGTTTTACAAATTAATCCGGGTGCTGGTGGAACAGAAAGTCAAGACTGGGCCGAAATGCTTTTACGTATGTACCGCATGTATGGCGAAAAGCAAGGATGGAAAGTAACCGAAATAGATTTTCAGGCAGGTGATGGCGCCGGTATTAAAAGTGCAACCCTCCAATTTGAAGGGGACTTTGCATACGGTTTTTTTAATTTTTTTTGTGGCGTGCACCGTCTTGTGCGCATTTCTCCATTTGATAGCAATGCCAGAAGGCATACTTCTTTTGCCTCTGTATATGTATATCCCTTAATTGATGATTCAATAGAAATTACCGTTAACCCTGCCGATTTAGAGTGGGCCTTTTATAGAAGTGGCGGTAGTGGTGGTCAAAACGTAAATAAGGTTGAAACGGCCGTTCGTTTAAAGCATGGACCTAGTGGTTTTATTGTGGAGTGCCAGCAGGCCAGAACCCAGGGTGAAAATAGAGAGCTTGCATTAAAAATGCTTAAGAGTAGATTATACGAAGAAGAGCTTCGCAAGCGCCAAGAAGCCCTCAATGCTACTAATGCCAACAAGAAAAAGATAGAGTGGGGAAGTCAGATACGGAGCTATGTATTTCATCCATACAAAATGATTAAGGATCACCGTACCGATTATGAAGTAGGTAATGTGGGTCCTGTGATGGATGGAGAAATAGAGGGCTTTATTAAGGCTTATTTGATGCTAGAAAAAGAGAGCCAAGAATAGCTGCAATTAATGATGCGCATAACACGGCAACCTTTGCTTGGTTTTGTAATTCGTTATTAGAAAATGCTAGTGTTGCCATAAATATGCTCATGGTAAATCCAATGCCTGCTAAAAAATTAGCACTGATAAATGTTTTCCAACTTGCATCACTTGGCAAATTTCCTTTTGATTTTTTTATGTATAAATAACAGGCAATAGTTATCCCAAGTGGTTTACCAATTACAAGGCCTGTCATGATCCCAAGGCTCAATGTAGTGGTCAGCATTTCCAAATTTTGTGCGGGTATTTGTATGGCGGTATTGGCTAATGCAAAAACGGGAACAATAAAAAAGTAAACGGGTTTGTTAAGCCTCAGTTCCCATTTGGCAAGGCTGTTAACAGGCATTAAAAATGCAAATACGACACCCGCAACAGTGGCATGAATGCCCGCACGGTGCATGCAATACCAGAGTGCTATTCCTATAAGACCATGCAGTATTGTAAGCGATTTGTATTTTTTATTGAGTAACCAAAGTGTAACACTAGAAGCAATAACCCCCAATAAAAAAATAAAATTAATAGAGCCGCCATAAAAAAATGCAATGATTATAATGGCACCTAAATCATCAATGATGGCAAGTGCAGTTAAAAATACTTTTATAGATAGTGGTACCCGTTTGCCAAGTAAAGAGGCAATGCCAATGGTAAAAGCAATATCGGTTGCAGAAGAAATAGCCCACCCATTCATGTAGTGGGTTCCTTTATTGATGAGCGCAAATAAAATTGCAGGAACTAGCATGCCCCCAATTGCACCTACAATAGGTAGGGATGCTTTTTCTAAACTAGAAAGCTCGCCATGTACCAGTTCACGTTTAATTTCCATGCCCGCTAGTAAAAAAAATACCGACATGAGCAAATCATTGATGATGGCTATGGGTGTATTAGGAAGATGAAACTTGGTAAAAAAATCAGCGGTAAATGAGCCTTGCCAAAAAGCAGTATAATCAGTTGCAAAGTTAGTTCCGTTCGAAAGCCATAACGAAATTACAGTGGTTGCAACAAGTGAAATCCCAATAGCTCTTGCATCCTTAAAAAATACAGTGAGTGGATTTGCTAATAACCGGTTATACAATTTTGCACGCATTTAATTGCCGGTTAAAATATCAAACTTACTTTTTGGCCTGAGCTTGTCTTGCCAGTTAAAACTTTTAAGTTTTAACTCATCATGATTGGTTTTACCACGCATAGGTAGGAGGTTACCTTCAAGGTTATTGATGAATTTAACGCGCTTTGGTTTGCCTTCTAAAAAATTAATTTCTATAAGGTCAGCGCTATTTTTATTGACACCAACAAAACGTTTTTGTTCGTCCTGGGCATAGTAAATGTTTTCGGCACTTCCTTTGGCTGTTAAAAAATGTACTTGACCTGTGCTGTCAAATAATGCGTTGATGCTATTACCCCTTACTTGGTTAAAATAGTTGCTGCTATCCACTTTACTGATGCTTAATGCATTTTCAAAAACATACAAACGCTCGGGCTTTTTATTTTTTAAGAATAAATAAATAGTGTCTCCACTAATTTGGTTTTCTTGTGCCCACAAAATGGGGTTGTCAAATAATCTAAACACCGAGTCTTGCCCCGAAAAAAACAAACTATCACCTACTGCTTGTAATGAGTCGGAAAATATTTTTACATGATTGTAAGCTTCAAAATATTTTAAAGTACTATCTACCGGAGGCTCTAATTTTAGTTTAACAGAATCGGCAATCGTTTTTGAATTACCCTTTTTAAGTACTGGTTTTGCTGCTGTTGTCTTAGTAGTATCTTTTATAGCAGCCTTTGTCATTTCTTTTTTAAGGCTGGTATCTACAGGCACAGGCCTAACGTTTGGTACCTTTTTTGTTTTTAGCAAATCAATAACACGCCCACTAAACAAAGTATCTGCAGTGATAAATATACTATCGCTGCCTTGTTTAATAATAAGCAGTGGTATTTGTGTTGCCAATATTGTACTTCGTTTATTATTAGTTTTAATGTTATTAGCAATCATATCAAAACCCTGCTCTTTGTCTTTGCTTCTGTACACGGCGTTACCTCTAAATTCACTGAGTCCATTGAGGCTATCAATGGCAATTTCGTCGGCGGTAATGCTAAAAGTAGAATCTTCTATAATTGAACGCTTGTAGAGGTTGGCAATTTTCTTTTTGATATCATAAAAACCTTCACGCGTTTTAATGGTTAGCCCTTTTTTATCTTTTATAACGGTAGGGCTAATAAATGTAGATACATCAGTGGTGGTATTGTATTGTAAACTATCTGTTTTAATGGTGCCATCTGGTTGTACGAGTAATACGTTTTTATAAAAATAAATATCCTTGGTATCGCCGTAGTAATTTCCTTCGGTGCTGGTTAGGGTTGTTTTTTTATTCACTACTTTACCGCCATACAAATAGGTGCCTAGTTTTAGGTTAACGTCGTAAGTAAGGTTTTCGGTGGTGAGGGTGCTTTTTTTATCTGTTAACCTTACTTTTTTTGTAAGTAGTGCCTTTTTTTCGATACCCATATACCTCAAATATTGCGAATAGATATGAACACTATCTGAATCATTGATATGCACATTACCAAAAGATTCTAGCGTATTAGCTACGGGGTTAATAATGGCACTGTCGGCGTAAAATAGGGTTTTACCCTGTCTCACTTTTACGTGGCCCGCATACGAAACCAGTTGATTGGTATCGGACTTTTGAAGGTACTGTTTATCTGCTGCTAATATGTACAAGAAGTTTTCTTGGGTAATCCCTTTTGGCTTGCTGGTATCTTTAGCAGCTGTTGGCGTTACTTTTTTTCCGGGTTGTGCAAAAGCTATGGAAGCTAGTAGCAAGCAACTAATTGTAACATATCGTTTAAGTAAAGCAGCCATTATTGTTTGATAGAAATAGCAGTATCAACAATAGGGGCAAGGAGCGGACTGCTTTTTTCTTTTTTGCCAAAAACCGAAAACTGAACATATCTTTTAGGATGAACACGTAAGTCGTCTAATAAAGTATTGGCGCTTTTTAAACTATTATTTAAGTTGTTGTAAAGGGTTTTGTCATTGATAAGTTTGCCTAAGCTACCTTCATCACTTGCCGCTTTTTTAACAAGTACATTTAAGTTTTCAATCGCTGTTTTTAAATTGCCAATAGTGCCGTTGATATCTGCGGCTGCTAATTTATTGGTTGTTGCTTCTAAATTAGAGAGGGTAGCAGCAACTTCTTTATTGTGATCTGCTAGGTTCTTTGTTACACTATTAATATTATTTACAGAGCCTGCAATAGCGCCAGACTGTTTATCAAGCATTGATTCAATAGCCGCTGCAGAAACAATTAAACTAGCTGTAGTGGTATTAATATTTGCAATGGCCTCTTGTAAATTGTTTTTTGTATTCGGGTCAAAAATCCGGTTGATATTTTTTAATACACTATCAAGGGATTGAACCGTTACTTTAATTTGATCGGTAACGGGCTCTAATTTATTCATAGCATCATCAAAAAGGCCAATCGCATTTCTTGTAGCAATCGTATCCTGCGGATTCAAGAATTTTGTATTGTTTCCAAGTTTGATTACAATACTAGGTGTGCCTAATGGGTTGTCTTTAATGCTAGCTACCGAGTTAACTGGAATTTTATAATCCTCATTTAATTTGATCGTTACAAGTATAGAGTGCAAATTAAAATCAGTGTTTTCGATATCAATAACACTGCCTACTTGAAACCCATTTACATAAACAGGGTTAGAAACCATCAGCCCCTTGGTATCTTCGTATTTGGCAAAAATGTAATTACCTGTTTTAAATAATGTTTTACCCTTCAAAAAATTAAAGCCTAAAATGAGTACCGTAATAGATATAGCGGTAAGTGCTCCAACTTTTGATTCGTTCGAAATCTTCATGTAACAAAATTAAGGTTTATTGGCCGCCTACGCCTATCTGATTCTCCAGTGATTTTTTATAAATCCGAACCGATTTAGTAATTACATCGCATATTTCGAGTTGCCCTAGCTCGCTATTGAGATAGTCCTCTTCTTCGGGGTTTGAAATAAAGCCGGTTTCAACAAGTACGGCTGGCATGCTTACGGCTTGTAATACCCAAATGCCTTTTTTACGCTGTTGCGCCTGTCTACTAACGCGTCCCACTTTTTGAAATTCTTCTTCAATGGTTAAAGCTAGTTTGGCACTGCGCTGAAAGTATTGCTGCGCCATAATATTAGCTAGCATTTGTTTGGTAGGATCGTTGGCGTCTGTTTGTTTACGGGCTTCTAGTATTTTTAATGAAACACTATCAAGGTATTCATCCACACTTTCTCCGGCTGCCGCAACACGTTCATCCGATTTGTCTACACCAAAAATAAATGTTTCGGTACCAATTGCTGTGCTAGGTAAACGTGTGATTTTGTATTGAGGTACTTGTTTTTTAACTTTTTTTCCTTTTTTACCCTTAACGGTAATTGTTTTATAGCCAACAACTTCTTTTACGGTTCTAGATCCCGCCGAATTCACGTGGATACAAATAAACAAATCACCCTTTAAGCGGTTAGCAATATCAGCCTTTTCAATTACAGAGTTAAAAACGTCGGTTTTACGCGTCATTAAAATTTCAACATCCGGTAGGGCTTGCTTTAATTGTACCTCCAATTTTAACGCTATGGCAAGTGAAATGTCTTTTTCGGTAGAATACCTGCCCCTGGCTCCAATATCAGAACCCCCATGTCCCGCATCAATAATGATCCTTTTGAGGGGTTGTTTTTGGATGGGGGTTGGATTTGGTAATGCAAAAGCCTGAATACTTAACAAAAATGAACCCAGTATGACAGCAATTCTTCTAATCTTCATATCAATTCTTTAAAGGATTTTAGATATAAGTCATTTTACACCTTTCATACACTATTTTTGCTTAGTGAATAGAAGCAAACGACGTAAAATTAACGTAAAAACCGCACCCACTATTGTTGTGGGCATAGTTTTGCTTTTATTAACATTTCAGTGGGAATCGAGGGCCATTTTAAGGCAAAATGCACCTGTTTTTATAGATACCACCATAAAAAAGCCAATTCAGCCTAAAGATAGCCTA
>JAIYCS010000050.1 GCA_027487895.1 Sediminibacterium sp.
GTATCATACCGTCCGGGTTCTTTTTTTTCATTTTTTAGTGCGCATTATATGGATAAACGCTGGATGTCGTTTAATCCCATTCGGCGCACCTATGGTGCGCTAGCTTTACTTGACACAATGAGTGTTATGCGTACGCAAATAACGGAGCAAACACAACTGCCCGCAATGTTTACGCTTGGCGCGTTGCTTGGTCAATCCATTAGGTGGTACAACGTAAAAAATAAAACACCCAAAAATATTTTATGCATTTTAAGTGTCAATAATATTTTACAAAGCGGCCCTGTATTAGCAGGTGGGTATGAGCAACTTCGTTTTGATGTTACCAGGCTCAATGTCAATAAATTTCCGCCTAAATATTTTTTAGGCTATGGGTTTAATTTTTCTGCCACCATTTCATTTACTTTTTAAAGTACGTATATGTCTATACACAAATCTTACATTGGATTTAATAATATTTTTATTCGCTGGATTTGCATCTTTTTTTTATGGATTACATGTTGCAATTGCGATAAGGTTTGGGATGTGCCACCACTTTACACTGGGCCTGCTTTAAAAGCCAACATGTCTATCAAAGATTTGCTGCGCCTGCATATCCCCAATAACTATGAAAAAATTAGTGCCGATTATATTATAGAAGGAACAGTAACGGCCAACGACAAAACGGATAATTTTTATAAGTCCATTATTATTCAAGATTCAACAGCAGCCGTTACCATTAAACTAGACGGTTATAACTTATTTACAAAATATGCAGTAGGCCAAAAAGTAGGTGTTGCACTGAATGGACTTTGGCTTTCTGATTATGCCGGTATGACACAAATTGGTATTGGTGTAGACCGGTCCGACCCAGCATCGTCCTTTTTACTGGGCATCCCTCAGCCGCTCATGAACCGATATATTGGCCTATTACCAGGCGGCAAATTAATGACACCATTATCCGTATTAGCCACCGGACTCGTCGATAGTTTAAAAGGATGTTTAGTTTCCATTGATCAACTAGAATTTGTAGTATCGGATACGGGCAAACCCTATTCCGACCTTGTTAATCAACTCCCAGCCAGTCATACGCTGCGTACTTGTAGCATTGGAAATTTATATTTACGCACCAGTGGTTTTGCTTCTTTTGGAAATGCGTTAACACCCAGGGGGAATGGGAGAGCCACCGGTATTTACACGGTATTTAGAACGCAAAAACAGCTTGTTATTCGTGACACTTCCGATTTGCAATTAACCGGACTGCGGTGTAGTGTAACAGGTCCTAAAACTTTATTTTCCGAAGACTTTTCAAATGCGCAAACCGATAGCACTTACAAAGCTGCTGGCTATAAAAATATCGCCGAAATTGGCGGCAAATATTTTACCACTAAAAAAACATCCGCTAATAATTATCTAGAAATATCGGCTTTTGCGGCTAGGCAAAACGCGGTAATAAGTTGGCTAATTTTACCACCTATTAACCTCGATCATTCCGCCAACGAAGTCTTACATTTTGATACCAAAGATGGCTTTGACAACGGGGCAATTTTGCAGGTGATGGTGTCTACCAATTACGACGGCGGTAACAATCCGGCCAGGGCAAAATGGACACTGCTGCCAGCTGTTATGTCCAAAGGTAGTACGAGTGGATTTGCACCCCAATGGAAGTTTTCCAATAACCTGGATATGGGTAAATTTAAAGGGAGCGTATACATTGCATTTAGGTACGAGGGCAACGACCCCTCTGCGGTTATTGGCAAGCTCACCACCAGTTTTAGGCTCGATAATATTATGGTGCAGGGCAATTGACCCATTTTTTGTGTCATCCTGTCAGAAAATACCCCAAAAAAGGGCATTGGTACTTTATTTGTATAAATGCTATACAAATAAGTGAACTATGCAAAAAGGACAAATACGCGTACAAACGGAAAACATCTTTCCAATCATTAAAAAATTCTTGTACAGTGACCACGAAATCTTTTTACGTGAGTTGGTGAGTAATGCGGTAGACGCTTCTCAAAAAATTAAAACATTGTCTTCTATTGGTGAAGCCAAAGGAGACCTTGGTGAGCTTCGTATAGACGTGGTGCTAGATGCCAAAGAAAAAACATTATCTATCATTGATAGAGGGGTGGGTATGACCGCCGAAGAAGTGGACAAGTACATCAACCAAGTAGCTTTTTCTGGTGCCGAAGAATTCATGGATAAATACAAAGACGCCAATATTATTGGTCACTTTGGTTTAGGCTTTTACAGCGCCTTTATGGTGAGTGATAAAGTAGAACTCTATTCTAAATCTTTTAAAGACGCTTCTGGTGTTTTTTGGGGATGTGATGGTAATCCAGAATTTGAATTATACGAAGTAGACTACGCTCAGCGTGGTACTAAAATTGTATTACATATTAGTGAAGAAAGCAAAGAGTTTTTAGAAGCGTCTCGCGTAAAAGCAATACTTGATCGTTTTTGTAAATTCTTACCAATTCCTATTTATTTTTCTGAAGTAGGCGTTAAAGAAGAAGGTGAGAAAAAAGATGAAGTAGTTGAAGAAAAATCAATTAACAATCCAGATCCTATTTGGGTTAAAAAGCCAAGCGAATTAACCAAAGAAGATTACGAGAAGTTTTACAAAGAACTTTATCCATTTGGCGAGACACCACTTTTTTGGATTCACCTCAACGTAGATTATCCATTTAATTTAACGGGTGTTTTATACTTCCGTAAAATTAAGCAGAGCTACGAGATTCAAAAATAGAAAATGCAATTATACTGCAACCAAGTATTTGTTACCGATGAGGTAAAAGATATTGTACCAGAGTTTTTGATGTTGTTACATGGCGTAATTGATAGTCCAGATATTCCGCTAAACGTGAGCAGAAGCTATTTACAAGGTGATCCAAACGTTAAAAAAATTAACGCTCACATCACTAAAAAAGTAGCTGATAAATTAGAAGAAATTTTTAAAGCAGACCGTGCAGCATTTGAAGAAAAATGGGAGAGCTTAGGCTTATTTGTGAAGTACGGCATGATGACCGACGATAAGTTTTTAGACAAGGCAAATAAATTTATTGTTATGGAAGACACCACTGGTAAATTCCATACACTAGAAGAGTACAAAACTTTAACCGAGGCTACACAAAAAAACAAAGACGGCAAACAAGTTATTTTATACACCACCAATCCAGTTCAGCAAGACGCATACATACAAGCGGCTACTAAAAAAGGGTACACCGTTGTTAAAATGGAAACCTTAGTAGACTCGGCTTTCATTAACAACATGGAAATGAAGTGGGAGAATGTAACTTTTGTAAGAGTGGACGCAGATATCGTTGATAATTTAATTGACAAGCAGGAGTCTAACGAATCGGTACTTAGCAAAGACGACACCGAAAAATTAAAAGAACTCTTTAATTTACAAATTGCTGATTTACACGTTACCACTGAGGTTAAAGGCTTAAGTGCCGATAGCGCACCTGTAGTAGCCACCAGGCCAGAGTTTATGCGCCGTATGAAAGACATGGCAGGCGTTGGCGGCGGCATGACTGCATTTTATGCGCAAATGCCAGACGAAGTAACCTTAACCGTAAATGGTAATCACCCTATTTATCAAACCTTATTAAAAGAAGGCAACGCAGATCTACAAAAAAGTCAGGTACGCAATTTAGCAGACCTTGCTTTACTTTCTCAGGGTTTATTAAAAGGGAATGATCTAACCAACTTTATTAACAGAAGCGTAGATCTATTACAAAATAAATAAGTGTTGTAAAAAAGCACTGTTAAGCACTTAAACGAAGGTCAATCATTTTGAGCTGAATGGTTTTTTCATTATTCCATTCGTTTTCGTCGAGTGTAAAAACAATATCTAATGGCTGATTCATTTGTAGTAATGCAAATTTATCAGCCATTTTAAATCCAATACCTGTTAGCGTAATGCCGTCTTGTTGCAGCACAAACCTAATATGCTGTTCCTTTACAATTTTAGAGTAAGCGGTATTATTTACGCCCCTTGCAATAAAAACGGGCTTCATATTTTCAGGTCCAAAGGGTTCCATTTGAGATAAAATATTATAAAACCCTTGGTTGATTTCTTTAAAGGAAATAGGCGCGTCTATAATAATTTCTGGTATGAGTAAGTCGTCTGTAATTTGAGCTGCAACAGCTGCTTCAAATGCGGCCGCAAAAGCTGGAACGTTCTCCAGAAGCAGGGTCATGCCTGCGGCCGCAAAATGCCCGCCATAGCCAATTAAATGTTCACGGCATGCATGTATGGCTTCATATAAATTAAATCCTACCACACTTCTTGCACTGCCTGCTGCAATGTCTCCACTTCTTGTTAATACAATGGTAGGTCTATAATAGGTTTCTATCAGTCTACTCGCTACAATTCCAACAACTCCTTTATGCCAGGTTTCTTGGTACACAAAAGTTGTTTTTTTGCCCGCATGTGATGGGTCATTAATAATTTGTGCTAGTGCATCTTCTGTGATGGTACTATCGGCTTCACGTCTGTCCAAATTATCGGACTGTAGCATTTGTGCAAATTCAAGTGCTTTGGTGGCATCTTTTTCAATAAAAAGTTGCACTGCTTTTTTTGCATCATCCATACGCCCCGCTGCATTGATGCGCGGTGCTATTACAAATACCAAATTATTTAAAAGCATTTTTTTCTCCACCTTAGAAAGTTGGAGTAATGCTTTAATGCCCGGGCATGGATTTTGATTTACTTTTTCAAGTCCGTAGTAGGCTAAAATTCTGTTTTCGCCAGTGATGGGTACAATATCTGCAGCAATCGCTGTAGCCGCTAGGTCAAGGTATTCGAGGTAACTAGACGCAGGCAGTTCAAGCTTTTGTGCAAGCGCCATCATTAGTTTTATACCCACACCGCAACCACATAATTCTTTGTAGGGGTAGGGGCAATCGAGTTGTTTGGGATTTAATATCGCAACGGCTGGTGGTAATGTAGCATCAGGCAAGTGGTGATCACAAACAATAAAATCAATGCCTAGTGTTTTTGCATACGCAATGAGGTCTGTAGATTTGATACCACAGTCCAGTGATATAATTAACGAGCAGCCCGTTTCTTTTGCGTAATCGATACCCATTTTAGAAACGCCGTATCCTTCTTTGTAGCGGTGCGGAATATAGTAATCGGTGTTGTTATGAATGCCGCCAATAAACTGATACATACTTGCAACAGCAGTGGTTCCATCCACGTCGTAATCACCAAACACAAGTATTCTTTCATTTGTTTCACGCGCCGTTAAAATGCGCGCAACGGCTTTGTCCATATCCTTCATGAGCCAAGGATCGTGAAGGTCAGAAAGTTGTGGTCTGTAAAAATTTTTAGAGGCTTCAAAGGTTTCTAAGCCCCTTGCTACCAAAATACTACAAATGGTTTTGTTGATATTTAGGGCGGCTTGTAAGGCCTCCGTTTTGGATGCATCGGATGCTACTATCGTCCACCTTTTTTCCATTAGTATTTTCTATCGGTTGTATACCTTACAAGTTCTTCTAAGGCTTCACGCACTTCGGATGCAGGAAAGCTGTGTAGTATTTCTAGGGCTTCGTCTCTGTATGCAAACATTTTATTAGTTGCATAGGTAATGCCACCAAAATTTGTAACGGCATCAAGTACAAAATCAACTTTATCTTTTTGGGTATTTTGATTTTTGATGATGTAGATTATTTTTTTACGCAGCGCTGCGTCGCAATTGTTAAGCGTGTATATAAGCGGCAGCGTTAGTTTCTTTTCTTTGATATCATTTCCCGTTGGTTTTCCAATGGCTTCACTGCTATAATCAAATAAGTCATCTTTAATTTGAAAAGCCATGCCTACTTTTTCACCAAACAGGCGCATTTTTTCAATGGCATCGTCGTTTTCAAAAGTGGTTGAAGCGCCTGCTGCACATGATGATGCAAGTAACGACGCTGTTTTGCCACCAATGATTTCGTAATATATTTTTTCGTCTAAATTGAGTTTGCGCGATTTTTCCAATTGTAACAATTCGCCTTCACTCATAAGTCTTACCGCAGTGGAAAGTAATTGAAGGACGCGGTGGTCTTTGTTATCTAGAGAAAGTAAAAGGCCCTTCGATAATAAATAATCACCTACTAAAACGGCAATCTTATTTTTCCATAAAGCATTGATTGAAAAAAAGCCCCTGCGCTCGCTAGCTTCATCCACTACATCGTCATGAACAAGGGTAGCCGTATGTAATAATTCAACAAGTGATGCAGCGCGGTAAGATGAATCATTAATATCACCCCCTAATTTAGCGCTGAGTAACACAAACATCGGGCGCAGTTGCTTTCCTTTTCGGCGCACAATGTATTGCATGATGCGGTCTAGGAGCGCAACCCTGCTTTTCATGGCTTCCCTGAAGTGAACCTCAAACAGCGCTAATTCTTTTGATATTACTTTTTTGGCTAATTCCATTGCTTATTGGGCTGCAATATAGACAGGATTGGGCAGAAATTAACGAACTAAAAGCAGCGAAATGCCCTTCCGAAGCCTCTTATTAGCGTATTTCTCGGTGTATTTTCACTTTTAACATTGTCTAAAGGATAGTTAGTTCTTGGTTCTATGTTATTTAGAGTAATTTTGTATTATAATTAATCTATAAGTTATGGCAAGCATGAAAAATGTTTTAATGGGCGCACTAGCACTCCTAGTTAGCACCGTCGGGTTCGCACAAACAGATTTTGGATGGGATTGGAGAGATTCTTCAAAAGTGGCCGTTAAAAAACAGCCCCAGCGTAATGAGTTTATCAATAACGTGTTTCCTTACCCAGCAAAGCCACGTAGTCAGTGGGAGCTTGGTTTTGGTTTAGGCGTTGCAACCATCTCTGCAGACGTTGCCTCTAAAGCAGGATTTGGTGGATCTGTATCTGTAAGAAAAGCCCTTAACCATACTTTTTCACTACGTGCAAGCATTGCCGATTTAAATAGTTCTGGTGAGCCAAACACCTACCAACTTACTCAAAACAGGGTACCGTTTAAAACCAGAACGCGTCAGATAGGCTTTGATGTAATTGCATCGCTTAATTCGCTGAGCTATTACAGAGCTAACCCTAAAACAAATGTGTATGTTTTGGCAGGTTACAGCCTTTCAGGTTCTAAGGTCATGAACAAAGCAACTCAGGCAGGTAGCTTCCGTACCTTTTATGGTACTGGACTTTCTGACATTGAAGAAGGCTTGTTAACTACTGCACTGGGTGCCACCGTTAATAATAGACAATCATATGCCATCTACAATAGCTTTAGTGCTGGTGGAGGTATATCATTTAAATTAAGTGATGTTATCAGTGTAGGTTTAGAACAACGCTTTACTTTTTCTGCTTCAGGATATGATTATTTAGATGCGGTAAAAGCAGGCAATAGCAATGATTATTTAGGACAAACAAGTGCTAGAATTAACATTAACCTAGGCGATCGTTCTAGAAAAGTAGCACCGCTTTGGTGGCTTAACCCTAACAACTATTTATACCAAGAAATCAATGCGCCTAAGCATATGAAACTACCAAAGGTTAAATTACCTGACGTAGACAATGATGGCGTAACAGATCAGTTTGACCTAGAGCCAAATACACCAGCAGGTGTTGCTGTTGATGCACACGGACGTGCAAAAGATACAGATGGTGATGGTGTTCCTGATTACAAAGACAAAGAGCTTATTACACTTCAATCTTGCTTCCCGGTAAACAATGATGGCGTAGGTACTTGCCCAGAGCCAGCATGTTGCAAAGAAGTAAAAGAAATGGTAACTAACTTAAAAACAAATGGTGGATCACTTTGCGAAATAGGTGAATTGTCTACTATCGTTTTTGATAAAAATAAAGCCAAGCTTTCTAAAGAAGCTACAGAAACTTTAGCTGCTGTTGCTGCTAAAATAAACGCCAATCCAAATTGTAATATCCGTGTATCTGGTTATGGCTATACGTCAAAATCTGCACAGCAATTAAGTTGGGACCGCGTTAACGCAGTAGTTAAATACTTAACTGAAAAGCAAGGTGTTTCTGAAAGCCGTTTTATTTATAACGCTGGCGCCGTAGGTAACGAACTTATTGTTACCCTATTTGGAACCACCGAAGCAGGAACCGGAGCAACATCTGCACCGCATCCTAACTTAAAAAAATAAGGCTCGAGAAATTTTTTATAAAATGCAAAAAGCAAAATGCCCCGCGTAGCGGGGCATTTTTGTTGGGTAAAATTTTTTCCTGTGCGCAAAATATTAATCAGCTGGCGAAAATATAGAAGCGTTGCGCGCGTCCGCGCGCAAAAATCAAAAAGATCCTGCGCAAAAATCTAGCTCACTAAATTTAAATGTAGCTCTCCAAAATTTTGAAGCGAAGATATTTTTAAATCCGCGGCACCAAATCGCTCATCTTTTTGCTGGGTCACATGCGGTACAATTACACATTTCATGCGTGCTGCTTTTGCGGCCACGAGTCCATTAAAAGAGTCTTCGAAGCAAAGGCAGTGCGTTGGGTGGGAGCCGAGCATGCTCGCGCAATTTAAATAAACTTGTGGGTGGGGTTTGCCATAAGGTAAGTCTTCGGCAGACGCTGCTGCTTTTACATAAGGCGCAATACCTGTCATTTTTACTACCAGTTCAATCAGTTCTGGTGGTGACGATGTAGCTAGTCCAATTTTGAAATTTCTTTTCTGAAAAAAATCAAAAATATAAGGAACGCCTGGCATCACATTGCCAGTTGATTCTATTTTTTGTAGAACTAAATCTACAATCTTTTTTTCCACCACTTTTAATTCGGTGTCACCAATATTAAAATAGTTAAACCACCATTGCACAAATTCTTTGGTGCGCAGTCCGGTGGTTGAATTATATTGTTCCTCAGTTAGGTTAACGCCATACTGTTTAAACACTTCGGCAGCTGCATGATTCCACAAAGGTTCACTATCTACGAGTAGTCCATCAATGTCAAATATTACGGTATCAAGTTGCATGCTGCTATTATTTATGCACAAAAATAGGTTTACTGCCTTGTAATTTAACCTAAACCACTATAATTTTAAACAAAAGCATAACAATTTGTTTACATTCCTTATTTTGCACCACATGTTTAATGTGTTGTTATGAAATTAATAGATCGATTTAGACATATTCGGGTAATACGTACGGTGCTATATGCGGTGGTTGGTTTTATTACATATCCTGGTTTGGTTTTAATAAATAAAGTAAAAATAGAAGGCACCGAAAATTTATTTAACCTACCTAAAAAGAATGTTTTATTTGTAAGCAATCACCAAACTTATTTTGCGGATGTTATTGCTTTCGTTCATATTTTTTGTGCGGTTAAATGGAGAAAGCACAACCGTTTAGGCCTTCCTTTTTATTTACTCAATCCATTTACCAATGTTTACATGGTGGCTGCCGCAGAAACCATGAATGCCAATTGGCTTACAAAACTATTTAAGCTTTGCGGTACCCTAACTGTTAAAAGAACATGGCGTGCCGAAGGAAAAGACGTCTCTAGAGAAAGAGATAGCGCCGACACCCAAAAGATAGATCAGGCTTTACACCATAGCTGGGTAATCACATTTCCACAAGGAACAACAAAACCTTTTGCCCCTGGACGTAAAGGCACGGCGCATATTATTAAAAACAACCAACCCGTTGTGATCCCTGTGGTGATCAATGGTTTTTGGAGAGCATTTGATAAAAAGGGCCTCAACTTTAAAAAGCGTGGAACCGTATTATCGGTTCGTTTTAAAGAACCTATGGTTATTGACTATACAGCGCCCGTAGAAGAAATACTATCTCAAGTGATGGACGCTATTGAGCAAAGTAAAGAATACATGCTAAAGGGAAGGCATCATTTGCTTGCACAAGCAGGAAAGTAAGCGCTACAATAGTAAGCGCAACAACTGAATGCAGCATCATCAACTAATTACTCTTTTATAAAAAGCGCTTTTAATTCATTGGCGTCATCTGGCTTCATTTTGCCGCCAAGAATCAAACGAAGTTGTCTGCGTCTAAGGGCTCCATCAAACAACCTTTTTTCAAAATCTGTTTCAGGAATTAATTGCGGAACCGCAGTAGGTCTGTTATTAGGGTCTAGTGCAACAAAGGTAAAATAGGCTTCGTTGCTTTCGTATTTCTCTTGCTTTTGTAAATCTTCGCCCCACACTTTTACATAAATTTCCATGGAGGTTGTAAAAGCCCTACACACATGTGCTTCTATATGCACAATATTGCCCAGCTTAATGGGATTTTTAAAACTTAAATTATCTACAGAAGCGGTCATGCTAGGCAGGTTGCAATGTTTACCCGCTGCCATACCGGATGCAATATCCATCCAGTACATAAGTCGTCCTCCCATTAAATTGCCAAAAGTATTGGTATCGTTTGGAAGAACCAGTTCATTCATTACAATGAAACTCTCACTCGCTTTTTTTGCTTCCATAGTAGATTGTATTTATAGCAAAGGTAACAAAGCCACTCCGTAATTTGTTCATGCGGCGTAAACTAGATTACAACCTGTTCCAATGTTTGTAAAAAAGCGGGGTCTACATCGGCGCCAATGCCAGGTGCATCACTTAGTTCGAGGTGCATGCCTTTGTAGTTGGCCCCACCAGTAACAGGATCTATTTTATGCCCTAGTAAGCAAGTATCTAAATCGTAAAACTTAATATTATCAAGGCTCATGGCAAGGTGCACTTTTGCACTCAGGGCTAGTCTACTTTCTAACATGCCACCAAGCATACAAGGGATACCCGCGGCTTCTGCCACTTTATTAATAGCAAGTGCTTCTTTAATGCCTCCACTTTTTGCGAGTTTAATATTGATATAAGTACACGCTTTATTTTCAATCATTCTTTCTGCGTCATGGTGTGTGTATACACTTTCGTCGGCCATAATTGCAATGGGAGAAATGGCACGTAGTGCAGGTAGTAAATGATCATTAAACGTGCGCATGGGTTGTTCGCAAAACTGAATATCATATACACCAAGTCCAGTAAGTGCAGTAACTGCATCATCGTAAGACCAACCCTGATTAGCGTCTATACGTAGTATAATATTTGGTCCAACTGCTTCTCTAATTTTTTGAATGCGCGCAATATCGTTTGCAGGATCTTTCCCAAGTTTTACTTTTATCATGCGCACGCCATCAGCTACAAATTTTGCAGCGGTGTCCGCCATGTTTTGTGGCGTGTCTATTCCAATGGTTAAATCACTTTCAATATCTTTTATGTTTCCGCCTAAATACTTGTACAAAGGAAGCCCTGCATGTTTAGCGGCTAAATCATACAATGCCATATCAAAAGCACTTTTAGCGGTATAGTTGCGCGCCGTAAATAAATCAAGTTCTGCAAGTCTTGCATCTCTATCAAGTGCATTTTTGTGTTTCCAAATGGCTGCAAATTCTTTTGCCATTTCAAAACAAGTAGCCTGCGTTTCACCAACAATCATGGGAAAAGCAGAGCATTCGCCAACTCCAATATGCCCTGTATTTGTATGTATGCGAATAAGTGTGTTTTGCGCAAAATGCATGGTGCCCGTTGCTATGGTAAACGGCACCATCGGGATCGAATATTTATAAACCTCTATTTTTAAAATTTCCATACCCAAATTTCTTTAATTATTTAATACAGTCCTTATTTTATTGATTGCAAACAAAATAGGCCATGTCTTGTTATACTCAAAAACAAAGTCATGGAAACGATAAAAGGCAAACGCGTACTCTTATTTGGTGCAACTGGCGGCATTGGCGCTAAAGTAGCTGAACTATTAATAGCCGGGGGTGCTACCGTGTTTTTGTTGGCTCGTAATGCCCAAAAATTAGAGGAAGTTGCGTCACGACTATTGGTTCCTACGGGTCAGTATTTTACAGTCGACATTACAGATGCTGCAGCTGTTGATGCTGCTGTAGCTCATGTGGTAGCTGGTGGCGGGGTGGATATCCTTATCAATGCCGTGGGCGTAGGCATCATTAAGCCCCTAGAAACACTTACCCATCAAGACTTTATGGATTCCCTTCAAATAAATTTAGTGGGCAGTTTTAACGCTGTTAAAGCCGTCATGCCTGCTATGAAAGAAGCAAAAAAAGGACTCATTATCAATATTCCGGGTGTTTTGGGTAAAGTTCCCATGGCTGGAGCCGCTGCTTATAGTGCTAGTAAATATGGCATTGTTGGTATGATGCAAAGTATTAGAGAAGAAGTAAAGCGTACCGAAATCAGAATTACCAATTTGTTTTTGGGTGGGGTGGACAGCCCATTTTGGGATACCATCGACCTACGCGTCCAAAAAGACAAAATGATTGTGGTAGATGAAGCGGCTAGGGCCATCTGGTTTTTATGCCAGCAGCCAAGATCGGGGGTAGTGAGTGAAATGGTGCTACAGCCATTTAACCATCAGGCTATATAGGTCGAGAAGGCTGCATTTTAGCCTACCTTCTATAATTTCTTTTTTATATTGCGACCTGTTCCGATATTCGCGGTCACGAACAATTGTTAGCGATGAATATTTCATTTGAGAATACCCAAAATGCATTTGCCTACAAGTCTACAAAGGCTTTAAAAAGCGCAAAGCTTTTATTTGGTTTTATGGGTTACCCAAAACTTGTTCAATTAGGTACAAGATTAGTGCCTGTGCTTTTAAAAGCAGGACTTCCCATTAAAGGAATTATACGAAACACCATATTCAAACAATTTGTGGGTGGAGAAACACTGGCAGAGACCATTCCTGTAGCTCAAATGCTTGCCGAACATAATGTAGATGTTATTTTAGATTATGGTGTAGAAGGAAAAGAAGGTGAAGAAAGTTTTGATCATGCAACGCAGGTTTTTATTGACGTGATCAATCATGCAGCATCACAAAAAAACATTCCATTTATTAGTATCAAAGTAACGGGTCTTGCAAGTCATGAACTATTACAAACACTTCATGAAGCGCCGCGTTTACGAAGTGGTATTCATGACAATGAAATGGAACAAGCTGTCTGGGACCGCGTTAGAGAGCGGATGTACGCGATTTGTGAAGCGGCCGCAGAAAAAAATATTGGTGTACTAGTGGATGCCGAAGAAAGTTGGATCCAAGATCCCATCGATAGGTTAACCATGGAAATGATGGCGGAATTTAACAAACAAAAAGCCGTTGTTTTTAATACCATTCAACTATACCGTCACGACCGATTACATTTTTTACGCATCTCTCATCAAATTGCAGAGGCACAAGGTTTTGTTTTGGGATTAAAATTAGTACGCGGTGCATACATGGAAAAAGAGCGTGCAGTAGCCCTCGAAAAAAATAAACAGTCGCCGATTCAAATATCCAAAGAAGCTACCGACGCAGACTATGACGAAGCGGTTCGTTTTTGCATGGATCATATTCATTCTACTGCTGTAATTATAGCATCACACAATGAGCAAAGTAATTTATTGGGCGCTAAATTATTGGATGAAATGATGCTGCCACACAATCATCCGCACGTACATTTTTCGCAGCTATATGGCATGAGTGATACCATTACTTTTAATCTTGCCAAAGAAGGCTTTAATGTAAGTAAGTATCTTCCTTTTGGTCCTATACAAGATGTGATTCCTTACCTTATGCGCAGGGCACAAGAAAATACGAGTGTAAGTGGCCAAACCGGTCGTGAATTATTGCAATTAAAGCGCGAGTTGGCAAGGCGTAAATCCCTGTAAACACTGCGGTGTAGCTGCTTTTGTATCTAATTCACAGATTCTCCCCAAATTCTATTTTAGCTCTAAACATCGCCCTTGATGGCGTAATTTGCAGCCATGCAACAGTACTTAGATTTACTCCAACATATTTTAGATAACGGTACCGAAAAAACGGATAGAACAGGTACTGGAACCAAGAGCTGTTTTGGTTATCAAATGCGCTTTGATTTGCAAAAAGGTTTTCCAATGGTGACCACAAAAAAGCTGCACGTAAAAAGTATTTTTTATGAGCTGTTGTGGTTTTTAAAAGGCGATACCAATATCAAATATTTAAAAGACAATGGTGTTTCTATCTGGGACGAATGGGCTAACGAAGCTGGTGAGCTAGGTCCTGTTTATGGTGAGCAGTGGCGCAGTTGGAAAGGAGCGGATGGGGTAGTAGTAGATCAAATTACTGAGCTTATTAAACAAATCAAAACAACGCCAGATAGTAGACGACTTATTGTAAGTGCATGGAACGTGGCAGAGCTTCCAAAAATGGCGCTTATGCCTTGTCATACCCTGTTTCAATTTTATGTGGCAGATGGTAAGTTAAGTTGCCAATTGTATCAGCGCAGTGCCGATGTTTTTTTAGGCGTTCCTTTTAATATTGCTTCTTATGCACTGTTAACAATGATGATAGCGCAGGTTTGTGATTTAGAACCTGGCGATTTTGTGCATAGTTTTGGTGACGTGCATTTGTATAACAATCACATCGAGCAGGCAAAGCTTCAATTAACTAGAACGCCATTTGAACTTCCTACTTTAAAAATCAATCCTGCGGTTAAAGACATTTTTAGTTTTGATTTTTCAGATTTTACCATCGAAAATTACCAGTGCCATCCGGCTATCAAGGCACCGGTTGCTATTTAATTATATTTACTTTTAATAACACTTATGATTGTTTCTTTAATTGTTGCGGCCGGCACTAACAATGCTATTGGAAAAGACAATCAGTTGTTGTGGCACTTGCCCAAAGACCTTCAATTTTTTAAGCAAACCACCTGGGCCATGCCCGTGGTGATGGGGCGTAAAACCTTTGAATCCCTTGGTGGAAAGCCCCTTAACGGCAGGGTCAATATTATTATTACCAGACAAACAGATTGGTCACATGAAGGTGTTGTTGTAGTACATTCTTTAGCAGACGCATTATTTTTTGCAAAAGAATCTGATTATAAAGAAGTGTTTATTGCAGGCGGTGGCGAAATATATGCGCAGGCGATGTCTCAGGCCAATAAAATATACATGACCCGTGTTGATGCGGTTATTGAGGGCGATACTTTTTTTCCTGAAATTGATAGTTCGGATTTTGCTTTATCAAATGAAGTATCACACGCGGCGCACGAAAAACATGCATATGGTTTTTCTTTTCAAACTTGGCTTCGCAAATAAAATACCACTCCTTTATTTATGTATGGACACTTTACGTTAGCACTAAAATATTTTCGCTATTTATGTACAGCGGCTAACGGAAAAGGACATGGCGTTCATTCTCCATTTGTTTTTGAATTTATTACGCGGATATTAAATGACCGTCGAAATTTTTATGCATTTGAGTCGATCGAAAAAATCAGACAGGATTTGTTGTCTAATCATGATACCATTGAAATTGAAGATTTTGGCGCAGGTTCACGCGTTGCAAAAACCAATACCAGAAAAATAAGTGCAGTTGCCAAAGGGTCGTTAAAGCCTGCTAAATACAGTCAGCTTTTATTTAGAATGATTGATTTTTATGCGCCTGGGCAAATTATTGAACTTGGCACTTCACTGGGTATTACCACCGCTTATTTAGCATCAGCCAATCCAACAGCCACGGTAACCACATTTGAGGGCTCAACTGCTGTGGCGCAAATTGCGGAAAAAAATCATCGGTTATTGGGGCTCAAAAACATCATATTGCACCAGGGGAATTTTGATACAGAGCTACCTAAATGGCTTGTCCAAAATAAAAGCATTGATTTTGCCTTTATTGATGGTAATCATGCTTTTAAGCCTACCGTGGCTTATTTTGAGGCCCTTTTAGAAGTGGTACATGAAAACTCTATCCTCGTTTTTGACGACATCCACTGGAGCGCAGAAATGGAACAGGCATGGGCTCATATAAGTGCACACCCTAGGGTAACCTTAAGTATTGATCTGTTTTTTATTGGCGTTGTTTTTTTTAGAAAGGAATTTGCTCAAAAACAACAGGTTTCCATCCGTTTTTAAGAAGAATTAATAAAAGGGCTATCCAATAATTAAGTAAATTTGCCCATGATTCTTGGAATACTTAAAGAAACCAACAACGATAAACGTGTATCGTTATTACCAGAGCAGGCAGCTGTTTTGGTAGCAAAGCAAGTAAGCGTATTAGTTGAGTCTGGAGCAGGAAATGCAGCCTATGCATCTGACGCTACCTACATCGACAAAAACGTAACTGTAAAAGACCGCGCTTCTGTATTGTCAACCGCAGATCTTGTACTTTCTATCAATCCACTTTCTAGCGCCGAAATGGCACAACTAAAACCCGGTGCCGTTGTACTTGGAACATTTCAGCCTTTATTTAATACAGATCTTGTAAAGCAAGCCATCGATAAAAAAGCGAGCTTGTTTAGTATGGATATGATTCCGCGTACCACGCGTGCTCAAAGTATGGATGTGTTAAGTAGCCAAGCTAACATTGCAGGTTACAGAGCGGTGTTATTAGCTGCTACCATGTTTCCTAAATATTTCCCAATGTTCATGACTGCAGCTGGTAGTATCCCTCCAGCTAAAATGGTGATCATTGGTGCAGGTGTTGCAGGACTTCAGGCCATTGCAACCGCTAAAAGACTCGGTGCTGTTGTAGAAGTATCAGATACCAGACCGCAGGTTAAAGAAGAAGTGATGAGCCTTGGTGCCAAATTTATTGAAGTAGAAGGCGCCGCCGATGCATCAAAAGCAGGTGGTTATGCAGTAGAGCAATCCGAAGAATTTAAACAAAGACAACAACAAAGACTTGCGGAGTCTATAGCTAAAGCAGATATAATTATTACAACGGCACAAATTCCTGGTAAAAAAGCCCCGATATTAATTACCGACGCTATGTTAAAATCTATGAAGCCAGGAAGTGTGGTGATCGATTTAGCAGCTGCTACAGGAGGTAATACCGCTGTTACAAAAAACAATGAAACCATTGTTTATGAAGGGGTAACTATTTTAGGTAACAGTAATTTGGCTTCTGATATGCCTTCTGATGCAAGTAAATTATATGGTAAAAACATTTTAAACTTTTTGCAACTCATCATTACCAAAGAAGGTGTACTCGAATTAAATTTTGAGGATGATTTAGTAAAAGGTTGTTGTATGGCGCACGAAGGTGCAGTAGCCAATGAAAGGATAGCAGCACTGATCAATTAATTTTTTTGAAATAATAATATGGAAGCAATTTTAAATTGGGCACAAGCACATATCGACATCATCTACATTGTGGTGCTTTCGATTTTTTTAGGTATCGAAGTTATTGGCAGAGTGCCAAGCGTACTGCATACCCCACTTATGAGTGGTGCCAATGCCATTCATGGTGTTGTAATTATTGGCGCCATCATTGTAATGGGCAAAGTAGAGCCAGGACATTATGTGACACTAGTCATTGGCTTTTTGGCCGTTGTGCTTGGTACATTAAATGTGGTAGGTGGTTTTGTAGTTACAGACCGCATGTTAGAAATGTTTAAGAAAAAGAAGTAATTAAGGTAGCTGCCATTGTAGCATCAAATAAATCATTTATGGAATTAAGTATACTTACAATTTGTTATTTAATAGGGTCCCTTACATTTATTATTGGACTTAAAATGTTATCACATCCTGAGTCTGCGCGTAAGGGTAATATGGTAGCTGCAGTAGGTATGTTTATTGCCATTTTTGGAACTATCTTTTTATACCAAGAAAATGGCGTGGGATTACACAACTATGAATGGATTTTTGGTGCGTTGGTACTCGGTACTGTTATTGGCACGCTTGCTGCAAAGCGCGTAAAAATGACGGCTATGCCAGAGCTTGTAAGTTTATTTAATGGTATGGGTGGTGCGTGTGCTGCTTTAATTTCTGTAATCGAATTTGGTCATATCGCTACTTTATATACTGGGGAACATCCTGATCAAGTAGCTGCAACAGAGGGTACTTTACTAACTATATTTTTAGGGCTTATTATTGGTGCCGTTTCTTTTGCAGGTAGTATAATTGCATGGGGTAAGCTCAATGGTAAAATCAAAGATTTTTCTTTTAAAGGGCAGCAGGTATTTAACCTTGTTTTATTTTTTGCAACACTTGCCGTTGCGGGTTATTTAGTAGTAGCTATTGATAGCAGCAACTATTTATTGTTTTATGGCATTTTAGTGGCAGCACTTATTTATGGTGTTCTATTCGTACTTCCTATTGGTGGTGCCGATATGCCAGTTGTAATTTCTTTACTAAATTCTTTTACAGGCGTAGCCGCAGCTTGCGGTGGATTCTTATACAACAACAGCGTTATGTTAACAGGTGGTATCTTAGTAGGTGCTGCTGGTACTTTATTAACGGTGCTTATGTGTAAAGCCATGAACCGAAGTTTAACCAATGTATTAATTGGTTCATTTGGTGGAAATGCTGCTGGTGGTGCATCTGCTGCAGCTGGTTCTCAAGGCGCTTACAAAGAAATCTCTATTTCTGATGCGGCAGTGTGTATGAGTTATGCCAACAAAGTTATTATTGTTCCTGGTTACGGCTTAGCGGTTGCGCAGGCGCAACACGTTTGTCACGAACTAGAAAAGTTATTAGAAGAAAAAGGTGTTGATGTAAAATACGCCATTCATCCAGTGGCAGGTCGTATGCCAGGTCATATGAACGTGTTATTAGCAGAAGCAGATGTGAGCTATGATAAGCTCATTGAAATGGAAGAAGCTAACGACGAATTCAAATCTACAGACGTGGTCCTTATTTTAGGTGCCAACGACGTAGTTAATCCAGCTGCTAAAACAGATCCTGCTTCTCCGATTTATGGTATGCCAATTTTAGAAGTAGAGCAGGCTAAAACAGTGATCGTTAACAAAAGAAGTATGAAGCCTGGTTATGCTGGTATTGAAAATGAATTATTCTTCCAGCCAAAAACTTCTATGCTATTTGGTGATGCAAAAGCTGCGCTACAAAAATTAGTAGCCGAAATTAAATCTTTATAATTTGTCTTTACCTGCACCATTTTTACAAACTTTAGAAGGGGTAGTAGGATTTAATAAAGCTGCTTTCGAAGCAGTGCATACTAGCGGCGAAACCGTAACCGCTATTCGTGTAAATCCAAATAAAAATCCAGATCAAATTTTATTTGAGCATACAAGCCCTGTGCCTTGGTGCCCGCACGGACAATATTTAAATGCGCGTCCATCTTTTACACTAGACCCAAGTTTTCGTGCTGGTGCTTATTATGTGCAAGACGCAAGTAGTATGTTTTTATGGCAGGCGCTTACACAAGTTGTAGGTGATAGTAATGGTTTAAAAGTGCTTGATTTGTGTGCGGCTCCTGGTGGTAAGTCTACTTTATTAAGCAGTTATTTTGAAAATGGACTCGTTGTTTCAAACGAAGTAATTAAGCAGCGTGCAGCGGTACTTGTAGAAAATACAAGTAAATGGGGCGCGCCTAATATAGTGGTTACAAATAATGACCCCTCGCATTTTCAATCACTACCTCAATTTTTTGATGTAATGGTAGTAGATGCGCCATGTAGTGGGAGTGGACTTTTTAGAAAAGATCCTACCGCCATGGAGGGATGGAGTACAGACCTTGTTGCACTTTGCGCGCAGCGCCAACAACGTATTTTAGCTGACGCATTACCGGCGCTCGCACTCGGCGGCACACTCATTTATGCAACCTGTTCTTATGATCCAAACGAAGATGAGCATATTGCAGACTGGTTGGTAAACGAAATGGGTTTAACGCCACAAGCTATTGATATAAATAATTACCCAGGCATTGTAGAAACTGCCGCGCCTATTTCTAAAGCTCCGGGTTACCGTTTTTATCCAGATCAAATTAGGGGGGAAGGTTTTTTTATTGCGGCCTTTAAAAAAGAAAAAGATTTAGGCACTGTGCTTTCGAGTTTTAAATCTAAAGACGCGGTTCTAGAAAAATTAACCAAAAAAATGCAGGAGCAATTAGCGGAGGTTTTGCCTGCTAACGATACGATTGCCACTTTTTTACAATCTGGTATGATTAAAGCAATTCCTGCGGTGTTCGAATCAAGTATTTTACAGCTTGCTTCTCAGTTGTATATCAAAAAGGCGGGCGTTTCTGTTGGTGAATTAAAAGGGAAAGATTTTATACCTGCACACGAGTATGCCCTAAGTTATTTGCCCCTTGATTTATTTAATAGGGTTGATTTAGACAAAGAGCAGGCGCTTTCGTATCTTAGAAGAGCCGAATTTAATTGTAGTGGTGAAAAAGGTTGGAATTTGATGCGCTATAATGGACTTGGGTTAGGATGGGCAAAAATTTTACCCAATCGAACCAATAATTATTACCCGCAAGAATGGCGGATTTTAAAAGCATAAATCATACATATGAAAAATAGATTTTTTTGCACGCTAACTGCTGCATTGTTTTTTTTAGCTTGTAATTCTAATGCACAAAATGTAGATGCAAATGCATTTGAGCAAAAAATAAACGCTGGCGGTGTTCAAGTATTGGATGTAAGAACGGCAGGTGAATATAGCGGTAGTCATTTAAAAAATGTTATGCTAGCAGACTGGACCAATAAGGCCCAATTTGAAGAGCGTGTTAAATATTTAGATAAAAATAAAACCCTCTTGGTATACTGTGCAGCTGGTGGCAGAAGTGGACAGGCTGCTGTTTGGTTAAAAGAACAAGGCTTTAAAGAAGTGGTTAATTTACAAGGTGGCATAACGGCTTGGAATGCAGCAGGTAAGCCAGTTGTAAGAGAAGGAGGAGCAGTAGAACTTTCTACTGCTGCATTTAATGCAACGATTGCTAGTAGTGGCATTGTGCTTGTAGATATTGGAGCTACTTGGTGTCCGCCATGTAAAAAAATGGAGCCTATTTTAGACGAGCTTTCAAAAACGCTGCAAGGCAAGTATACGCTCTTAAAAGTAGATGGTGGTAATGATGTTACCGTAATGAAAGAGTTAGGCGCGGCGGTACTACCAACTTTTATGGTATATAAAAACGGAAAATTAAGTTGGAAAAAAGAAGGAATTGCAACTTTAGAAGAATTAAAATCAGCGCTTACGCAGTAATTTTAATGTCCTGTGTTTATTTTGTAGCCCCTTAAAAAATCGGCTACTTGCATTCTTTTTTTGCCTTCTAGTTGTAAGTCAAGCACATGAATGTAACCGTCTGTACAGGCAAATTTTAAATAGGTTTTTCCATCTGAGCTAACAGATCCTATTTTGTTTGTATGACCACATATCTCTTTGCTCGATTCAAAAATTTTTAAAATTTTATCGTCAAGTTTTGTAAGTGCGCCAGGAAATGGAGAGAGCCCTCTAATTAAATTATAAATGCTAGTAGCGTCCTGAGCCCAATCAATGGTACAGGTTTCGGTAAATATTTTAGGCGCGTGTTTTAATAAGGAAGGGTCCTCGTTAATAATGGCCTCCTGGTCTTTTTCAACCAATGTATGATTAATAAGCCCAGTTAGTGTCGTTACTAAAAGGTTGGCGCCAAGCATCATCATTTTATCATGAATAGTGCCAGCAGTATCAGATTCGCTAATTGGTAATTTGTCTTGTAGTAAAATATTGCCCGTGTCTATGGCTGCTTTTAATTTAAAAGTGGTAACCCCGGTTTCTTTTTCGCCATTGATAACTGCCCAGTTAATGGGTGCGGCACCTCTATATGATGGCAGTAGTGATCCGTGAACATTAATGGTACCCATGGGCGGCATGTCCCAAACAATTTCAGGAAGCATTCTAAAAGCAACCACTACAAAAAGCTGAGCATCTAAAACCTTTAAAGCTTCTACAAATTCAGGGTCTTTAAGTTTTATAGGTTGTAATACCGGTAAGTTATTTTCTACAGCATATTTTTTTACTGCGCTTTGTTGTAATTGAAGTCCACGGCCAGCTGGTTTATCAGGTGCCGTAACCACCGATACAATACTAAAACCCGCTTTTACTAGTGCATCTAGTGAGGCAACAGCAAATGGGGGTGTTCCCATAAAAACAATACGTGTATCCTTTGGATTCATAGCGCTAAACCTTATTCAAAATCTGTGTAGAGTAAATATTTTTTTCTGATTTTCTTAAAAGCATTGAGACCTTCTGCCCAACTTGCTCTAATTTCTTTTTCTGAAGCACCAGCAATGATTTGTTTTTGAAGCGCATCATTGCCTGCAAGTTTGTTAAAGAAATAATCGGTGGGCTTGCCAGATTTTGGTGTAATAAAAAACTTCTCTTTTTCTGGAAATAGTTTGTATGCTTCTAGTAAGTAACTCAATTGTATTTTACCATCTACTTTTTGTAAAACGTCTTTATCTGTGCCTGATAAATTCCAGCCATAGCAAACCTGATCTTTTAATTTAGGTTCTTTAGCGCCGTCTCTACTTGTTGGCGTAAAAGTGTAAAGGGTTTTTGGTAAGCTAGGATGTCCAAAAATAGCAAACGGATAATCTGTGCCGCGGCCTTCACTTAACACAGTCCCCTCAAATAAACAGTTGCTGCCATACCAATACACAGACGCCATGGTACCTAGGTTTGGAGAAGGCTTAACAGGTAAAACGTATTTGCTTTTATGCGTATAGTTTTTGTTTTTAATGATCGTAATGTTTGGAAGTGTACTAGCATTCGCAGCTGCTTTTGCCCATTTTTCTCCAATGAGCATTTTAGCATATTCGCCCATGGTCATTCCGTAAACCATCGGTATTGGCTGCATGCCAACAAAGCTTTTGTAAGCGGTATCTAATACCGGCCCGTCTACATAAAAACCATTAGGGTTAGGTCTGTCCAAAATAATTAGTGGCTTATTATTTTCAATGGCCGAATTAATAAATTCCTCCAACGATGATATGTACGTATAAAAACGAGTGCCCACGTCTTGGATATCAAAAAGCATCACGTCAACATCTTGTAAATCATCGGCACTTGGTCTTCTTTTTTTGCCATACAATGAAATCACAGGAATGCCTGTTGCTGCATCTTTATAGTCACCCACTTTTTCACCAGCATCGGCAGTGCCTCTAAAACCATGCTCAGGTCCAAATGCTTTGGTAATATTCATCCCTAAACTCACCAGTGTGTCCACTAAATGTTTGTTTTCAATGGTAGCAGTATGGTTGGCAAATAGCCCAATTCTTTTACCTTTTAACGCTGGAAGGTATTCGCTGGTTTGATAAGCGCCAGGCTTAATTTCTTGGCTAAAAGCATTCATACTCAAGCCGAGGGCCAGTATAAATAGATGTATTTTTTGCATGGGTGTGTTTTTTAGGGCATTTACGCCTGAAAGTTACTCAAAAATACTTGCCAAAACCTCGTTTTTGGTTTGTACTTTTGCCGTTCGGCCCTGCCGAAATCTTTCAATTACAAATAAATAACATGCAACAAGTTAAAAAAGGTGATACTGTAAAAGTGCATTATCATGGTAAGTTAACAAATGGTTCAACTTTTGATTCTTCGGAAGGAAGAGAACCACTTGAGTTTGAAGTTGGTGGCGGTATGGTAATTCCAGGCTTTGATGATGGTGTTACAGGTATGGCTATTGGCGAAAAAAAGACAGTTACTATTCCTGCAGATCAGGCTTACGGACCTAAGCAAGAAGAAATGGTGATGGAATTTCCAAAAGACCGTTTCCCTGAAGACATGGTTCCAGAAGTGGGTATGCAATTAAATATGAGCAATGGCAGCGGACAAAATTTCCCGGTTGTTATTGTTGAAGTAAAAGAAACAGCTGTTGTACTTGATGCGAACCATCCATTAGCAGGTGAAACACTTATTTTTGATTTAGAACTAGTGTCTATCAATGGTGCTACTTCTATGATCATTATGCCATAGTATAATTTTACAATTTCTTATAAAAGAGCCGCTCTATTTAATGTAGAGCGGCTCTTTTTCGTACATTTAAAACTATGATTCAAGCTTATAATTTTACGGTTACCGAACGGTTTTTACGTTACGTGCAAATTGATACGCAGAGTGATCCTGCGGCTACTTGTTTTCCTAGTACAGCCAAGCAATTAAAATTAGCGGAACTACTCGTGCAAGAATTACAAGCGATGGGTTTAGCAGATGCTTACTCGGATGCAAATGGATATACTTATGCAACCATTCCTTCTAATATTAGTGAGGAAGTGCCTGTTATTTGTTTTTGTAGCCATATAGATACAGCGCCCGATTGTAGTGGTACAGGCGTAAAACCCATACTGCATAAAGATTACACAGGAGCGCCCATTATTTTGCCTGACGATAATAGTCAGGTTATTACCACAGAAGCATATCCATATTTAAAAAAGCATATTGGTAAATCAATTATTACAGCTAGCGGCAAAACATTACTTGGAGCCGATGATAAAAGTGGCGTTGCCATTATTATGGATATGGCGCATTATTTAATGACACATCCAGCTATTAAACACGGCGATATTAAAATTTTATTTACACCCGATGAAGAAGTAGGTAGAGGTACCGAAAAATTAGACCTATCAAAAGTGGGTGCTCATTTTGGATTTACACTTGATGGTGGTGAGGTTGGAACATTTGAAGATGAAACGTTTAGTGCAGACGCTGCCACTATTGTAATTGATGGTGTAAGCGCACATCCAGGATATGCAAAAGGCAAAATGATTAATGCCATAAAAATTGCTGCAGAAATTGTAGCTGCTTTACCAAAAGATTCTTGGTGCCCTGAGGCCACAAGTGGCAGAGAAGGTTTTGTGCATCCAGTAGATATAAACGGTATTCAGGAAAAAGCAACACTGCAATTTATTGTGCGTGATTTTGATACCGCAACGCTGGCTGTCCATGAAAAAAAGCTATTTGATGTAGCGCAAAACGTTGTTTCAAAATACCCAGGCGTAACGATTACTTGTTCTGTAACGGAGCAGTACCGAAATATGAAAGAAATTATTGACCAGCACCTACATATTACAAGCCTAGCAAAAGCTGCCTTCGAAAAAGCAGGGCTTACCATGGTTAAAGAGCCCATACGTGGTGGTACAGACGGATCTAGGTTAAGTTTTATGGGCCTTCCTTGCCCCAATATATTTACCGGCATGCAGGCTATTCACAGCAAACATGAATGGGTGGGGGTAACTGATATGGAGAAATCAGTAGAAGTACTCGTAAATATTTGTAATTTAAATACCAATAGCTTTAACGAAAAGTAATTTTATGTCTTCAAATACATTTGATGCCATTGTTATTGGTTCTGGAATCAGTGGTGGATGGGCTGCTAAAGAGCTCACAGAAAAAGGTTTAAAAACAATTGTACTTGAAAGAGGTAGAGACGTTGTTCATTTAAAAGATTATCCAACGGCCACCAAAAATCCTTGGGAGTTTGCGCACCGTAATAAAAAATCTGCTGCATTTAAAAAAGAAAATCCTATTGTTTCAAAGTGTTATGCTTTTGGGGAATCGTCGGAACATTTTTTTGTAAAAGATGCAGAGCATCCATACGTGCAAGAAAAACCTTACGACTGGATTAGGGGTTATCAAGTAGGCGGCAAATCACTTTTATGGGCAAGACAAACGCAGCGCTGGAGTAAGTATGATTTTGAAGGGCCAAAGCGTGATGGTTTTGCAGTAGATTGGCCTATCAGGTACGAAGACATCGATGCATGGTATACCCATGTCGAAAAATTTGCAGGCATAAGTGGCAATAAAGATGGGTTGGATACACTCCCTGACGGTGAATTTTTACCTGCTTGGGAAATGAATTGCGTAGAGAAAGAGTTGGTTAACAAAATTAATACCAGTTATAAAGATAGGCACGTCATTCAAGGGCGCTGTGCGCATTTAACAAAGCCCAACCCCGTACATTTAGAACAGGGGCGCGGACAGTGTCAGGCAAGAAGTTTGTGTGAGAGAGGTTGCCCGTTTGGCGGCTATTTTAGTAGCAATGCGGCTACACTTCCTTGGGCACAAAAAACAGGAAATTTAACACTTCGCCCTAACGCTGTGGTGCATTCCATTATTTATGACGATGCCACAAAAAAAGCAACCGGCGTAAAAGTGATTGATGCGCTTACAAAAGAAGAAATTGTTTTTAATGCAAAAATCATTTTTGTAAATGCGGCTTGTATCAATACCAATCTGATTTTATTAAATTCTACTTCCAAAAGATTTCCAAATGGCCTTGGTAATGACAATGGTTTATTAGGAAAATATATTGCTTTTCATAATTACAGAGGCAGTATCACCGCTAGTTACGAGGGTCATTTAGATCAGTATTATTATGGCCGCAGGCCAACCCAGGTAATGATGCCCAATTTTAGAAACGTGCACAAACAAGAGACCGACTTTTTACGTGGATACATGGTTTTTTTTGGTGCAAGTAGAGGAAGGGCAGGTGCCGACGGCGTTGGCGTCGGTGCTGATTTTAAGCAGGCGCTAACAGAGCCAGGACCATGGAGTATTTTTATGATGATGCAAGGAGAAACAATTCCTAAAGAAAGCAACCATGTTCGTTTGCATCCCACATTAAAAGACGCATGGGGTATTCCGCAAATTGTAACATCGATAGATTATGATGACAACGATGAAAAATTGTTGCAAGACTTTATAAAGCAAGGCACAGAAATGTTAGAAAAAGCTGGATGTACCAATATTGCTTCATACGATAGTAAGCAGGCGCCCGGATTAGATATTCATGAAATGGGTGGTGTGCGTATGGGTAGAGATCCAAAAACATCATTACTCAATGAATGGAATCAAATGCATTTGTGTCAAAATGTTTTTGTAACAGATGGCGCTGCCATGACTTCTACAAGCACACAAAATCCATCCCTAACGTTTATGGCGCTTACTGCGCGTGCTGCTAATTATGCAGTGGAGCAACTAAAAAACGGTACACTTTAATTTTTAAAATTCAACCTTATGTCAGATACAGCTTACCTCAACACCAAAGCCGCGGCTGGTAATACCTATGATGCCATTGTTATTGGATCTGGCATTAGTGGCGGATGGGCTGCAAAAGAACTCACCGAAAAAGGACTCAAAGTTTTATTATTAGAACGTGGTAAAGATCATCAGCACATAAAAGATTATAAAGGGGTTGACAATGACCCATGGGATACACCGCATAGGGGCCGCACTACTGCAGAGCAACAAGAAAAATATCCTGTGATACACAGGGGTTGGGCTGCTAATGAAGCCGTGATGGACGCATGGACCAATGAAGAAGATTGTCCGTACACCGAAGTGAAGCCTTTTACTTGGTGGAGAAGTTATAGAATGGGAGGCAGGTCATTATTATGGGGAAGACAAAGCTACCGCCTCAGTGATTTGGATTTTGAGGCCAACGGAAAAGAAGGCGTTGGCGTAGACTGGCCCCTTCGTTACAAAGACATTGCGCCTTTGTATGATCATGTAGAAAAATTTGCGGGCATTAGTGGCTCAATCGAAGGCTTACCGCATTTACCCGATGGACAGTTTTTACCACCCATGGATTTAAACTGTGTCGAAAAAGATGTAGCTGCCAGAATCAAAGAAA
>JAIYCS010000035.1 GCA_027487895.1 Sediminibacterium sp.
ATTCTGATGCTGTATATCATTTAGAAGATTTTATTGGGTTAGAAGCTAATTGGAGAAAGCGTTAGTGATTAATTATTACCTCGCTTTATTAAATCAAAATACAAGCCAATCATTATTTTTTCAGCTCTTTCATTAGTTTGATCAATTCCTCAATTTGCTTTTGTTGCGCTGCAATTTTTGCGTTTTGATCTTCGATTTGCTTTTGTTGTTCCTGGATGGCTTTCGTTAGCACCGGAACCAAATTGGAATAGGTAATCCCTAAAATTTCTCCCTTGTTTAAATCGCCTTCTTTACCAGTAACAACCTCTGGGACCAGTTTTTGTACTTCCTGTGCAATGAAACCAACCTGTTTTAAATCATTGCTTATTAAATTATATTCTACAGGTCTTAATTTCAACACAGTGGCTAGCCCATAGTTAGAGTTCACTATATTTTTTTTGATACGACTATCTGATGCAGCAGTCCATGCTACTTGACCTCCGATAGTAGTCACAGTGGAGTTTCCTAATCGGATGGTATTAGCTACAGCTACTGCACCATTTCCAATTGCAGTTGCATTATTGCCGTTAGCCCTCGCACCATACCCTATTGCTGTGGCATCGGTTACGTTGGCCGCAAAATCAGCAGACGCCCCAATTGCAGTATTGTTGTTGCCAGCTGTATAACCCGCTTGAAAGCCGACAGCCGTATTGTTACTTCCATTTTGAAAACCCGCACGCCAGCCAATCGCCGTATTGTTGTTACCGTTACTATTGTGAAGCGATTCACGCCCAAATGCACTATTGTAATTCCCGGTAGTGTTATTAGCAAGTGTGCCTTCACCTAAGGCAGAATTTTCATTACCCGTACTATTGTTTTTAAGTGCGCCTTGTCCAACCGCTGTATTCAAAGTTCCGGTCGTATTGGGATAAAGTGCAGTGTAACCAAACGCTGTATTATCTGTTCCTGTCGTATTTAAAGCAAGTGCATACCATCCGGTCGCTGTATTTCTCGAACCTGTTGTATTTCTTAATAGTGCACCAAATCCGGTCGCTGTATTATCGTTTCCAGTCGTATTCTCTAAAAGTGCATTTACTCCAACACCTGTATTTCTTATGCCAGTAGTATTTTTTTTGAGTGCGTCATAACCAAAAGCACTATTCAATTCCCCGGTACTGTTAAATTCAAGTGCGCCGGATCCAACCGCTGTATTATTCCCTCCAGTCGTGTTGTTCCGAAGTGCATGGTTGCCAACTGCAGTAACAAAATTGGCAGTGGTGTTTGATTGAAGTGAATTACTACCAATGGCGGTATTGGCCAAGCCGCTGATATTCGCTTTTAGAGCTCCAGAACCGAAGGCTGTATTGTTGTAACCCGTTGTGTTTGAGTAAAGAGCTTCGTGGCCAACAGCTGTTAGGTAACTACCGCCAGTAACGCTTCTTAGTACATCTTTACCAATTGCGATATTATTATTTGTATTTCCATTTAGACCACGCCCAATAGTAATTCCATTTACTGTCATTACAGTCAAATTAAAGGCCCCCAAGTCTGCAGCTTGCGTAGCACCTGTGTAGGGAATTCCAGCAGCAGGAGCAGGAAGTGTAATGTTTGCAGAACCATCAAATGCGATTCCATTGATAGTTCTTGCATTTTGCAACTTTGTCGCAGTGCCTGCATTTCCTGTAATATTAACTTGGTCTCCAGTATTAGTTCCTGTAATCGCAGCTAACTTATCCTTTTCTGCCGTAGTATAATCGTTAGTAGATAAATCTTTACCTGATACCTTGTCTACTTTGGTAGATAAGGATGTATTAACATCGGAAGTATTTGCCTTTAATGCAAGCCCTGGCACTGTTGGTGCAGCAGCTGATCCTCCTAAATCTCCAGCTAATTGTATTTTACCTTTTGTATTTGCATCCGCATCTGCAATAGTAGCACCTGCAATTTGTGCATCTACGTATGTTTTTACAGATTTAACACTCGGGTATTTTACATCTGATGCACCGTCTGTTGCGATATTTAAACTTTTGTTAGATGCATTTTCTTTAGTTACCAATGTTGTGTTTAAATCAGCTACAGCGTTGTTTACGGCTACTACATCTGCTTTTGCAGCAAGTGAACTTGCAACGTTTGCTGCATTTGCTTTTAACGCAAGTGCATTATTTACGTCTGCAGTATTTGCTTTTAATGCTAGCGCCGAATTTATGTCTGCAGTATTTGCTTTTAATGCTAGCGCTGCATTTACATCAGCTGCTACTGCAAGTGCAGATAAATCTTGATCTCCGGTATTGGTTCCAGTAATGGCTGCTAGTTTTGTTTTTTCTACAGTCGTATAATCGTTGGTAGATAATTCTTTACCCGTAACTTTATCAACTTTAGTTCCTAAACTAGTAGTCACATCAGCAGTATTTGCTTTTAAGGCTAGTGAAATATTGACATCAGCAGTATTTGCTTTTAAGTTAATAGCAGTAAAGTATGGCTTAAGCATAGCTGCTGTATCTGCAATATTTAATTTGGTGTCTGCTCCTTTTACACTTCCCGCATATAGTGCATATGGCACACTCCAAAACTGTGAAGTACCAAGGTCTACGTATTCATTGTTTACATTCCAACTTGCTGTTGGCACAGTTGGCTCAACGGCTATCTTTAAATTTAAAAAGAAAGGCCCGTTAGCCCAGTCTATATTAGCAATACTGCTTACACCACTAGCGTAAGTTCCCTTACCAAGCACGATGGTAAAGATACCAGCAGAGGAAGCTGTTACTTTAAAAGTTTCTGAGTACACGATAGTACCGGTTGCTGTTTTAGCAATGATGGCGTCTTTAACGTAGATCACTCTACCTGCCGCAGGGTGTCCATTAGCATCTGTAGCTAACGCCTGAAACTGAATACCATCAGGTGCTTGACTAACCTGTGCATACGATTGTACTGTTGTAAATAAAACAACTAGAAGTAACGCTGATTGAATAACTTTCTTTAACATAAACTTTGTTATTAGTGGGTACCTGTTAATTAACTTTTATGATTTTTAAATCTCCTGTTTGGGTATTTGATTTATAGCGGATATAATAAACGCCTGCTGCTTTACTCGCAACATTGATGGCGTAGCCAGCACTTAACTGTGCTACACTTGTATTGTACGCTCCTACTGTTTTACCATCAGCACCTATTAGTGCTAATGATACGGTTGCAGAACTTTCCATTACAGGCTCTGCTGTTTTAACCCATACCGTTGTGGTTACAGGGTTAGGATAACAAATAAGTTGCAGCTTTGTATTGGTAAATGCAGGCACAATACAACTACTCACAAATAAACCTGGCGTGGTAGCATTATAGGTGTTTAACCCACTGTAAAGCTTGATACAAGACGAAGCGTCTAGTACCACGGGGCCAGAAAATGTAGGCGTGGTAGTTCCTGAATTACCAACAGCACCAATACTAAATACGGTGCTGATAGGATTAACGTTTTGTGCACTAAGGCTTTGACAACATAGTAACACAAGTATAAAACTAGTTACCCGCAGTATAAACCGCTGTGATTGGTGTACCATTGTAATCGTGTAAAATGATGAGATTAGTAGCTGTAATGGAAACAATCTTGTAAGACTGTGTAGCAGGTGCGCCTGATGGATAGTTTACGTAGCGCTCAATAAGCTGCTCCGTGCTTGGCATATCCCATGATCCTACAAAGCCATCACTGTCTTTGTATAGATTATTAGCACCAAAGGTTTTGAAGTAACGTTTTTGTGCATAATTTAAGGGAAGCACCGTAGCCGTAGATACATAGCTGGTTAAATACCACTTGGTTGGTGTAGCACCTACACCAGTTAAGTACACTTTGCTTTGATCTAAAGGAGAAACACTTGTCTCTTTAGCACAGCTCGCAAACAAAACAATAAATAATAAAAATGGGGGGAGTGGAGATATAATACGTTTTAACATAGTCTTACTTCTTTTGATAACACGAAGAAATAAGATTCAAATTTTTTCTATGTTAAAATAGTTTAACGTTTAGAACAAGATGAAAACTGTTAAACTATTTTAATAACATTACATAAATAGTTCATAGTTAGAAAAATTTCTAACTATGACGATGCGGCTGTTTTATTTAAAAGCAAGTTCCGCTTTTTAACATTAGACAAATGCACGGGCGTGATTCTTAAATAAGAAGCAATGATGTGCTGAGCAACACGTTGGTGGATGTTTGGAAATAGTTTTTCTAAATTATTATACCTTTCTAAAATTGGTAAAGTGTCAATATCAATAATAAAATCAACCAATTCTAAAGTATGGGCTTCTGCTAAATACCTTCCTACCTTATGTGCTTCCTTACTATTTTCCTCCAAGAATTTAAGGGCTTGTAAAGGTATTTTTATAAGCGCACATTCTTCTAAACACTCAATATTTACCTTGGCTCGGTGCTCATTTTTGTAATTATGCAATCCATAACCCGTAATCAGCATATTTTCTACCCTAAAACCGTAGGTTTTAATTTCACCTTCCTGAGATAGTACATAATTTCTAACTATCCCCTTTGCAATAAAATAAATAGAGTTTTGTTTCTCGCCAGCCTTCATTACGACATCACCCTTATTAAATTGAACTTGCTCACAAAAACCTATCAATAAGTCAAAATTGGCATCACTCAACCCAAAAGGGGCTATATACAACTTAAATTTTTCAAAATTCTTTTCCATACAAAATTGCAATTTCAATAAAGTTTATTGATTGTGAACATAGAAATTTTTCTATGTTGCTGCAATATGTATGATAATTATATGAAGCCAAAATTGCATATGTAAACGAAGGCATGCACATTGTGCAAATAGGTTGTGCACAACTGATAATCAATTAGTTGATGGTATTAATAAATTCGCTCGGTGTCATGCCAACGTATTTATTAAAGTAATTGTACATGCTCCTTCGTGACCCAAAACCAGACATTTCAGAGAGTGCTTCAATGGTAAATGACTCGTATTTTTTAGACCGTAATAACTGCTTTAGGTACTCCACCCTATTTTGATTGAGTAGTTCGGCAAAACTTTGATCCAGCTGCGAGCTTACAAACTGCAGCACTTCCTCCTTACTATGATTAAGCTTTAAAGCAAAATCATCTAGGTTGGCCTCAATATTTAGATAATAATGATTTTTATAAAACAGGAACTCAAAATCTTCAAACGAAATGGCACTTTTATTAAGAAACAAATCATTAAACGATAGGGCAATACTATCGTCATCTAAAAAACGAGGCCTAAATAAAATGAAAAACAGTAGTGCAACCCGAACATAAAATAATGAGATGATAGAATCGATATAAAATGAAATGATATGGAGTGTATTTAAAACAACGATCGCTCCTTGAAAAACAGCCAAAGCAAGTAATGAATAAAGTAACCAAGAAACCCAATTATTCACCTTGGCATCATACAAATTTTGTTTGTTTCTTTTGTTATACAATTGAATGGCTAAATAAACAAATGAAGAGAGTATTATAAAAGAACTTAGCGCGAAAAATAATTTATGTACAAGCGTTAAATTATATACTAATTCTTGATCTTTAATTTCAGGAAATTGAAAGCCCAATAAAATTTCAACAATAAAAAAAACCACATAACCAATCTCAAGATAAATAATGAATTTAGGTACCCTTTTTAGCACAATAAGATACAGCATGTTAAGCACTAAAATAGCGCCTGCAACTCTTGAAATTTCTTTATAATATGGAATAGGATGACCCGAAAAATTTAAAAAATCCAAAAAACTAGACGTTGTAAAACAAATAATTGTTAACAGTATGTAATACTTGAGCACACTAAATTTTTGGTTCCCTTTTAAGTTTTCAAAAATAGAAAACACACCCAGCATAGTTATGGCAAAAGCAAAAGTTGCATACATGCGTGCAATTTATAGTATGCCTCCCAATTAAAAAAACCATCTTCCTTCAATCCAAATATGCCCTCTAGGAGTACGTTTCCAATAACCAGGCATCCATTTTGCACCCCTGCGTGGTGACTTAGCCCAGTATCCTGATCTTGGCTGATAACCTTTATTAGCCCATATCCACTCTGGTCCAACCCAAATTGCATTTGCAAATGGCACCCTAACCTGCGGCCTACTAGATATGCCTACTGGAAAATTTAATTGGAAACGAATATGCTGTGCCTGAGAACTAACTGCTACAAATAGTAGCAGAATAAAAAATAACTTTTTCATAATTGTGCGTTTATTAGCTATAGACCTTCTACACAACTATTGGTTTAATAGAAATTTGAAAAGAAAATGTTAATAGCATTAACGTATTAATTCCGCTATCAACTTAGCCTGCGCTCCAACACCAAGTTCATTTACATGAATACCATCTTTGGTAAACAAAGTTGTATCGTTAACAGTTAATCCAAAAAAGTCAAGCACTGTAATGCCTTTTTTCTGGCAAAACTCACCCACATACTTATTTCTTTCAATGACATCTGCGTGGTAAGCATCAAATGAGTCTAGCATATTGGGCACACGCCTTGCTGTAGTATTAGCCCATACAAATTTAACCGCTGGATTGTTTTTAGTGAGCAGCTTGTATACTTTTGAAATATCTGCGGCATACTCGCTAGGGGTAAACAAAACACCATGAAGGCCGTTATTAAAAAAGATATAATCAAATTTGTGTTTAGCCAATAGGCCAGCAAGTTGCGGCATAAAGGTTGCATCGCCCATACTTAATGAAGTAGTTATCTTACTTACAGCCGCTTTGTCTTTTAATAAATTAGTAACCACCGGATAGTAACGCTCAACATGAGAATCGCCAATTAAAAGCACATTAGGTAAATTTTGTTGGGGCGTACTTTTTACAATCCACGAATGGTTCCAACTAATGGATTCGTTATTATAACGCTTTGTTTGAGCCTGCACCGCAATAGACCCTAGCAATAATAAAAAACAGATTGTATTTTTCATACGATTTAATTTACACTTGAAGATATCATTTCTACAAAGCCAGCATCGTTGGTGGTTCGCTCACCAGAACAAAAGAGTCCCATTTTTGCCCCTACCCATTTACCAGGCTTAGCTACAAACTTTTCGCCAGCACTTGTATATAATTTACCATCGGTACTATATGCAAAGCTAGCTATGGCGCCTGCTTTAACAGTTAAGTTTAAATAAATGTTACCACTAACTCGATCAGCAATTACTTGCTTTTGTTCTTTACCGTTTTTTTCGGCACCTAAACAACGCACATAAATTAATTGATTACCATTTACCGTTTTTTCTAGACCTAAATAAGCATAATCTAGTCCAAATAAAATAAGCCCAGTTTTTTCTCCTAATTGGTTGGGTTTAAAATTTAATTGCACCCTAAACACAAAACTATCGGCCGGTATTTTTTGCATATACAAATTAGGCGCGTTCCATAAATTTTGTGTGCTGTCTTGTTTTGTAACTGCATAAAAACGGTCTACCCCATTTAAATTCATTTTCCAATGCGGCATAGGGTTTGCCTGCCACTGCCATAGTAAGCTTGGATGAACTGTTTCAGTTAATTGCGCCTTTGTTCCAACGGGCAGTGCATATGTTGTTACAGGATTTCCGATGGTTGCGCCAGAACTATGCGCACCAATAATTGGCCAATCATTTTTCCAAACCATGGGTTGCAAATGCACAATTCTGCCATAGGCTTCCTTATCTTGAAAATGTAAAAACCAACTTTCGCCTGTGGGCGTTTCAACCCAAGCGCCTTGGTGCGGGCCATTTACACTCGTTGTCCCCTGTTCCATAACAACACGTCTTTCATAAGGGCCGTATACATTTTTAGACCTTAATACCGTTTGCCATCCTGTGGCTACGCCACCAGCAGGCGCAAAAATATAATACCAACCATTACGCTTATAAAACTTAGGGCCCTCAATGGTTGGATCTATTTCATGACCATCATAAATTAAAGTTGGCTTGCCAATTACATTAGTAGCCGTTTTATCTAATTCTTTAATTACTAAAATACTTTTAATACCCGCTCTACTTCCTGCATAAGCGTGCACTAAATAATTTTTACCATCGGTATCCCAAAGTGGACAAGGATCAATAAGCCCTTTACCCGCTTCTACCAAAACGGGTGTGCTCCATGGGCCTTCAATATTTTTTGATGTTACTACATAAATCCCAAAATCAGGATCGGGATAATAAATATAAAATTGATTGTTATGATACCTAATACTAGGCGCCCACACACCACCCCCATGACGCACCGAATTAAATTGATCTTGAGGCGTTAAAACAGAAAGTGCATGACCAATCAATTGCCAATGCACTAAATCGTATGATTTTAAAATAGGAAGCCCCGGCACATGATTAAAACTAGAAGCTGTCATATAATAGGCGTCTCCTACCCTAATGGCATCCGGGTCTGAATAATCGAGCGGCAATATAGGATTGGTATAAGTATTTTGCTTAGCTTTTTGAGCCGACACAACACTAGAAAATAAGAGACCAAAAAATAAAATCCTATGTAACATCTTGTAACTTAATATATTAACGATTTAATTATATAATGTGCATTATATAAAGATTAAATATAACTAAAATTGCAACTTAAATTAATTATGAACCTAAGGGACTCATTCAATGAAAAAACAATTTACCAGCATGCTACTAATAGTAGCATTACTAGGATGTAAGAAAAACGACACCACTACACCGAGCACAACCACTGCAGTTAATGTACACGTGCCCGCGCCGTATGTTATCAAAGAAGACTTTGAAATGGGAACCAAAGCTGCCTATGCCATTGGACCCGTAACCATCAAAACAGGCATCTGGTCATTTGATGATGCGCTACTTGGCAAACTAGCCACTGATATCAAAAACAACACACAATCTGTTAGGCTTAGAACTGGAAAAATTGAAATGAATTTTGACATTGATAGCTTGTCAATGATTAAAATAAGTCATGCAAAATTTGGTAGCGATGCTAATTCAGAACTTACCGTTTGGATGTCTACAGACAAAGGCACCACCTACACTCAAATAGGAACGCCGTTAACCACCAGCAGCTCCACTTTTATTACAGACTCCATAAAAATTACAGGTAATAAACCAGTAAGATTTCAGATTAGAAAATCAGGAACTACGCGTGTAAATATTGATGATATCATTTTTATTGGTGCAGGCAAACCCGGTATTAAATTTAACGAGCCCGCAGATAATACAGCAGACACAAGTAGTAATAGTACCCCTACTTCTGGCAGAGGCCTTCCTACTGGAATCGGGCCAGATGTTCCACCTTCTGATGGCGACAATAGCAATATGCTATTTGGAAATCCTTCTAACGCTACCAATAGCGCTGCTGTGACAGAAAATTATTTAATTGATAAAAAATATTACGTCATCTCTTATAGTAGTTCCAGAGCTACGCCAAATTGGGTTTCTTGGCATTTAGATGAAACTTATTTAGGTAGCACGCCAAGACAAGATAATTTTGCTGCCTTTTTAGGATTACCTACTGGATATTATCAAGTACAAAGTAATAGTTACAGTGGTTCGGGATTTGACAGAGGTCATAACTGTCCATCTGCGGATAGAACAAGCTCTGTAGAAGCAAATAGTTCAACTTTTTTAATGACCAACATGATTCCACAAGCCCCACAAAACAACCAAAGAACTTGGGCCGATGTTGAATCTTTATTAAGAGCAGAAGTAAATAAAGGTTACGAAGTGTACACCATTATGGGTAGCTATGGCAAGGGAGGGACTGGATCCAATGGCTATGCAGAAACCATCAATAGTGGAAAAGTTACAGTTCCAAAAAGAATATGGAAAATTGCCATCATACTTCCTAAAGGAAATGGCGACTTAGCAAGAATAAACGCAGACACAAGAATACTTGCAATAGATACACCCAATGAAAACAACCTTGATACCGACTGGAAAAAATATATAACAACAGTGGACGCCATTGAAAAAGCAACTGGGTATGACCTGCTATCTAAACTGAGCACGGATTTGCAAAAAAAATTACAAGCCAAGCTCTATGTGCCTTAGGCACATAGAGCTTTAAAAGCTTTATTCAACTGTAATTTCATCACAAAATAACCACGCCTTTCCACCATTACCTGCATGCCAGCTAGGACAAACGCCTGTATTAGTTACTTTCACTTTTACATAACGAGCCTTCGCTTTTTTTGTAGTACTAATTTTTACAACGCCAGCCGCTTCTGCACTTTTTGGTGCTGCCACTTTTTGTGCAGTTAGTAGCTGGTATTTTTTTCCATCCACCGATGTGTACACACTAAATTGTTTTGGTAAAAAAATCCATTCACTGTGTCTTTTTAAAAAAGAACCAGATACTTTATTGAAAGACTTCGCAGTTCCTAAATCAATAACCGCTTCTATATTTTTTTGCTCAAACCCCAACCAGTTTTTGTGAAAGTCTTTTTCGTTACCCTTAATACCATCCACTAAACTTACTGGCCCCATGGCACTGTACTGATTGGCATAATTTGGCGCAAGTGTTAGCGCATGTTTCCCTTTAACAACGGTAAGTTCCGACGTTTCACTTGGCATTTTACCAGGCACATAACTTACCGCTTTAATTAAACCACTTCGTGTAACTAAAATAGGAGAAGCATATACCGCAGATCCTAAATTAGGCTCTGTGCCATCCGTTGTAAAACGAATCGTTGCACCATTTTCAATACTACTAATGGCAACACGTTCAGACACACCTGAAACAACTTTAGATTTTAATTTTGCCTCATCGGGGTTGCCTATTTGTGGCGCAGTCGCTAGCGACTGCGCTGAACCTTCTAAATTAAGTACATACACACCTGCGCCTCCTGGATTGCGTGTAGGCGCCGCAGGAAAGAAAATAACCAATCCTTCTTCTGTTTGACGCCATTCAAGTGGTGCATCAAATCCATTAAGCATTATTTTAGTTCCAGGAGTTGGCTTTATTTTTTTAAGTGTAACGCTTGCTTTGGGCCACCCATTTAGATATACAAATAGCTTACCTTCTTTGCTTGTCGCATACCTTACATTAGCACCTTCACCAAAACTATCCCAAGTTTTAGCGCCGTAAACTGCTGCGCCATTAATGCGCATCCATTCGCCAATTTCTTTTAAACGAAGTACGCTTGAATCTGGAAATAAGCCTGCTGCAGTTGGTCCAATATTTAATAAATAATTACCCCCCTTAGAAGCAATGTCTACTAAATTCCAAATGAGTTGATTACTCGTTTTAAAATTATTATCGTTTTTATTAAAGCCCCAATGATCATTCATGGTCATACAACTCTCCCAGTCTTCGGTGGTTTTTTCGGTTAAAATTTCTTGTTCTGGGGTTCCAAAATCACCAGCTGCATCATCTTTGTTCATACCCTGCATGCCGTTACGACCCTTACTTACACGGTTATTGATAATTAAATTAGGCTTGAGCGTTAATAGCCAGTTATATAAAGAATCACCTTTTGGTTTTGTCCACTCGTCTACCCACTCACCATCAAACCAAAGTACACCTGGGTCATACTTAGTAACAAGTTCTTGTAAACAAGGACGCAAATACTCCTGGTTATACCTGTTAATGTCATTTTTATTTTCGAGCGGATGATGCCAATCCATAATTGAATGGTACATACAAAAAACAACGCCATATTTTTTACAAGCCTCACTTAATTCTTTCATGATGTCACGCTTAAATGGCGTTTTATCAATCACATCGTAATCAGACACTTTACTATCCCACAAACAAAATCCATCATGGTGCTTAGAAGTGATGACTATGTATTTCATACCCGCATCTTTGGCCATGGCCACCCAACTATCTGCATTAAACGAAGTTGGATTAAATGATGCTGCATATTTTTCATATTCTGGAATAGGAATATTAGCAGTATTCATAATCCACTCGGCATGATTTTTATCACCTTTGTATTCACCGGCAGGAACTGCATAAATCCCCCAATGAATAAACATACCAAATCTAGCATCACGCCACCACTGCATGCGGGCGTCTTTGGACATGGATGTTTGCGCTACACCACTAAGTGCAAAAGCAACGAACAAGAAAAGGCTACATAATTTTTTCATAATGGCTTGTATTGATATTTTAAATATAATACTAAGCCCAAACAAAGAAGCGCAAAATGCTGCTATTTTATTAACAATCTAAAGGTCAAATTTACCCGCAGGTCCTTTATTTTTTTACTTGGCGGCAATGCATGGTACCAGTGCTGTTGGATAGGGCCACGCATATCAAGCACAGAACCAGCGTCTAGCATAAGTTCTATTTTTTGAGCTGTCGCAGCATGTTTAAATGCAAACTTTCGGGGGGCTCCAAAACTTACAGAAGCAATGGAACTTTCTGGTACAATTTCCTTTTCATTATCGCGGTGCCAAGACATACCCTCGTCGCCAGCATGATATAAGTTTAACAAACAAGCATTGTAGGTTGCACCCGTTTGCTTTTCTACTTTTTCTTTAATAGACAATAAAATTGGCGTCCACGGCAAAGGATCTTTTCGTTTACCCGCATAGGTATAACTGATACCCTCGCCAGCATACCATGCCACTTTTCGTTTGGTTGTAATATGCTTCCCAAACATAATTACCTCATCATGTTGCCACTCAATATTTTGGTGTAGTTCCGTTACCAATTTTTGAGCCTCAACCGCATTAAATACCAATGGATAATATACCGCTTCACCATCGTTATTAATAATTATTTGAGGATCTGTAAACATTGTAACTTAATTTTGGCAATGGAAAAAATGGTACTACTTTTTGATAGTGGATGCAAATTATGCAATAGTAGTATCAAATTTGTTACAAAGGGAGACCCGCAGCAAAAAATAAAACAAATTGCTTTGCAAAGCACTGAGGGACAGGAAATATTAGCAGCACAGCCTTATTTACTAGAAGTCAATTCAATTATATTGATTGTTAATGATAAAGTGTTTATAGAATCAGACGCTATTTTAAAATTAGCTCAACACTTATCGTTTCCTTACAAATTATTGGTGGCCGGGTATATCATACCCAAAAAATGGAGAGATACTATGTACCGCTGGATTGCAAAAAATAGATACAAATGGTTTGGAAAAATGTAATCCTTTAAATCAATGCTACCGTCTGGTGCATCTCTGGAACAATAACTTCCCTAAAACCTTTACGCTCGAGCCTCTTAGCAAAATCTTGCTGCACTTCATAATCGCCATGAACTATAAATAGTTGAGATACCAAATTAGGGTTTTGACAACTTAAGTACTGACACAAATCTTCATAATCACCATGTGCAGACATACTGCGCATTTGTCCAATTTCGGCTCCTACTTTATAATATTCGCCATAAATTTTTACTTCTGCTACACCACTAGAAAGTCTACCGCCAAGTGATCTTG
>JAIYCS010000088.1 GCA_027487895.1 Sediminibacterium sp.
GCCTTATACCCCCCCTGTAAAATAGCTGCAAATAAATGGACGTTTTTTGACCAAACCAACATATATCAATACATTTGATAAAATTATTAAGCTGCGTTAACAGTTTTGCCTCCTGAACCGACCAAATTCGAGCAAACCATTGCAGTAAAATATGCCTAATAGTGAATGTAGCCAACGAAAACGTGGGGCTGCTTGTTAGGCATATGCGTTCTTGGTCGGACGATGGAGGCTAATGAGTTAAGCCTCACGTGGTATTATAAAACACTCAGTATAGAGGCTTACTGAAATACCTAAACCGACCAAATATGAACATTAAGAAGCCTCTTATTTTTCTGGCAATTGTTAGCATTTTCTTTTCTTGTACAAAAGATTCAACTCCACCAGCTCCACCACCACCAGCCGCACCTGTAGCAAATTTTACATATACTGGTGCAGGAGTTGCGCCTTCAACAGTTACATTTACAAATACCTCCACAAATGCTACAAGCTATCTTTGGGATTTTGGCAATAATGCAACATCCGTTGAAGCGAGCCCAACTTATAAATACACTGCAGGTGGAGTTTATACTGTAAAATTAACTGCAACTGGAGCTGGAGGTAGTAATAGTACTACTAAAACTGTTAATATCACAACCCCAACAACATTTAAAATAGTGAGTATTAAGATTACTGCATTGCCATTAACTAAAGCAAATGGAGCAAGTTGGGATGTTTTTCCAAGCAGTAGTGGGCCAGATGTTTATTTTAAAATCACTGATGATGCAAGTACAACCTTTTACACACACCCTTTTTATGTTGAGGATGTAGTTGCTAGCAAATTACCGTTAGATTTCCTACTACAAAATTCTTCAAGAGTAGCAAGCCCACATATTATTACAAGTGCAAACTTTTCTAAGAAAATAGCACTCGAAGTGTATGATTATGATCCTTCAGGTGATGAAAGGATGGGAGGTATGGCATTTGCTCCGAGTAGTTTGACCACAGGTGCAGATGCATATCCAACTACTTTTACTGCAACTATTAGTGGACTAACTGCGGTATTTACGGTAAAATGGGAATAGTCAACTTGATACTTGATTGACTTTTTTTGCTGACCGAATACAACTTGGAATAATAATGCTGAAAAATTAATTGAAATTAACTCCAAAAGACAATCAAGTTTCAATAAAAAAAGGGTCCTTTTTAGGACCCTTTTTTTTAAGTAGAATTAATTATTTCTTTACAGTTGTTGTTGTTGGTGTATATAAGCCACCAGTTAAAAAATTAAGTAGTCCATCAATAAATGAGTGGGTGGTTGTTACCTGATAATCTTTTGCATCACCTGCCATTTTAGTTGGGTCTGCAGTTTTGATTGGAGCAAGTCCATAAACTACATAATGATTTTTTTCTTTAACTGTAACCCCTGTTTTTGGACCGCTCCCAACATTATAAGATTGCGTAAAGCAAGAAGTCATTGAAATCCCTAGACCAATAATTAAGGCTAGGTTTAATAATGTTTTTTTCATATTTTTTTAAAGTTTAGAATTGAATGTATGAAATTTAATAACATAAATTAAAATTTTTATATGATTTAACTGTAAGTTAAAAGTGAATCAAAAAAGCACAATACTCCCTACATTTAGTGTGTTAAAAACATCATTGTGTCGGAAATGTGTCGGAATAGTTAAATAAGAAAGGGCTTCAATTTCTTGAAACCCTTTGCTGTATTGTGTGGGCCCACCAGGGCATGATCCTGGGACCCCCTGATTATGAGTCAGGTGCTCTAACCAACTGAGCTATAGGCCCTGAAAATTTGGTTGCCCAAATAATCATGAGCGGCAAATGTAAAATATTTACACTTAACCGAGGGCATCAATCGTAATCAATTTGTAAAAAATAATGCGTTTAATTTGCAGCATGGTTACTCCTGTAAAAAATATCATTTTTGATTTAGGCGGCGTTTTAATCAACCTCAATTATCAATTAACGCGAAAGGCATTTGAGGACCTAGGTGTTGAAGATTTTGATGCTTTTTATACCCAGCACAAGGCCAACCCATTATTTGAAAACCTAGAAGTGGGTGCCATTGAACCTGAGACATTTTACGAGGCCCTCAGGGAAGCCACAGGATTAACCCTTTCCAATGACCAATTAGAAACTGCCTGGAATGCCATGTTGCTTGATTTTCCAATAGAACGCCTACTGTGGTTGGATCAAATCAAAAGCAAGTATAATATTTATTTATTTTCTAATACAAATGCCATTCATTACAAGGCGTTTACTACGATATATGCGCAAACCGCCCCTTTGGCTGGTTTAAACCCAGATTTTAATCACTTTTTTATAGATGCGCATTATTCCCATACGCTTGGTCAAAGAAAGCCAGAAGTAGCTGCCTTTGAAGCCGTTTTGGCAAAATCGGGCCTTGATCCTACCCAAACCCTGTTTATTGATGACACCATTAGTAATATAGAAGGGGCTCAAAAAGCGGGCCTTAGAACCCTATATTTAAGTGGGGGTCTTACCGTGCAAAATGTAGGCCTTTAAGGCTTAACTTCCTCAAAATCAATGTAATCTTCTTTGGGAGCCGGCTTGGTTGCCTCTGTTTTTGCTTGTCTTTGGGCCTGAGCAGCCTGTTCTTGTTGCGCCCTGGCAGCAGCTGCTTGCTGCGCCTGCATTTCTTTTAAAGTGCTTTTTATTTGAGAGCTGGCCTTACTTACAGGCACTACCACGTTAAATACAAAGCGGTAAAGCGCATAGATTAAGAAGCCGTAAAAAAGAAGTTTCATCATAATGGTAAGCGTAATAGACCACAAAGGTAAGGACTCTACAAAAGCAAAATTTGGAAGTTTAGGCCTAAAAACACTATATTTGCACTAGAAAATGAAACAATTGAAGGGAACGGCTACCGTTCCCTTCTTCTTTTTTAATATGTCTAACGAATTACAAATAGCAAAAATTGAAGCCTTAATAGCGCAGCTCTTACAAGAGGAGCCTACCTATTTTTTGGTTTCTATCCGTATCAAACCTACCAATAACATTAAAGTGTATTTGGACGGCGATCAGGGTATTGCTATTGAAAAATGTGTTCGCTTTAACAAGCAACTCTATAAACTTATTGAAGAGGAAGGCTATTATCCAGAAGGAGACTTTTCGTTAGAATTGTCTTCTCCAGGACTCGACGAACCTTTAAAATTACACCGTCAGTATGTAAAAAATAAAGGCAGAAATATAGAGGTTATGTTCAATGACGGAACCACAAAAGAAGGTTTGTTACTTGAAGTAACAGAGTCAGATATTTTGATGGAACACACAGAAGGAAAAGGAAAAAAAATGGTAACACAACAATTAGTGATTCCGTTTTCAACCATAAAATCAACAACGATTCAAATTAAATTTTAAACTTTTGAAACTTTAAATAAAGCGTTATGGCTAGTATTAATCTTATCGAAGCATTCCAGGAATTTAAAGATGCAGAGAACATTGATCGTCCCACGATGATGAAAGTGGTGGAAGATGTATTTAAAACATTACTCCGTAAAAAATATGGTAGTGATGATAACTTTGACGTTATCGTTAACGCCGAAAAAGGAGACTTAGAAATCATCCGTCGTAGACTTATTGTTGAAGATGGTGAAGTGATAGATCCCTTATCTGAAGTGGGTTACAGCGATGCCATTAAAATTGAACCCGACTTTGAAGTAGGGGAAGATTTGTATGAAGAAATTAACATGATTGACTTTGGTAGAAGAGCTATTTTGGCTGCTAAACAAACTTTAGCAAGTCGTATTAGCGATCTTAAAAAGAATGTCCTTATTAAAAAATATGGTGATCGTATTGGTGATATCATCAGTGCCGAAGTTTACCAGGTTTGGAAAAAAGAAGTACTTCTTTTGGATGAAGAAGGCAACGAACTTATTTTACCAAAGTCGGAGCAAATTCCACAAGACTATTTCAAAAAAGGTGAAAACATTAGAGCTGTTGTAGCACGTGTTGATCTTAAAAATAATACACCCGTTATTATTTTATCTAGAACAAGTCCAATGTTCTTAGCTAAATTATTAGAGATTGAAGTACCAGAAATTTTTGATGGTTTAATTGCGATCAAAAAGATTGTACGTGATCCAGGAGAGCGTGCTAAAGTAGCGGTAGAAAGTTACGATGATCGTATCGATCCAGTAGGTGCTTGTGTGGGTATGAAGGGTTCTCGTATTCATGGCATTGTGCGTGAATTGAAAAACGAAAACATTGATGTGATCAACCACACCACCAATATTCAACTCTTAATTCAACGTTCTTTAACCCCAGCTAAAATTAGCTACATGGAGTTAGACAACGATAAAAAGCACGCCGAAGTGTTTTTAAAAGCAGACCAGGTTTCATTAGCCATTGGCCGTAGAGGGGTTAACATCAAGCTTGCTTGTGAATTAACTGGCTATGAAATTGATGTATTTAGAGAAGATGAAGAGGTTGTTGATGAATTTGACATTGATTTAGACGAATTTAGTGATGAAATTGAGGCTTGGGTTATTGATGAGTTCAAGCGCATTGGTTGCGATACTGCCCGCAGTATTTTAAACTTAAGCCCTGATGAACTTGAGCGTAGAACCGACCTCGAAAAAGAAACCATCGAAGACGTACTTAAAGTGCTTCAAGCCGAATTTGACGAAGAAGCTTAAGCAGCGTATAGTTAACTATCTTTGCCCTTAATAGGGGCGAGGATCCACAGCAAAAGCGTTCATATGTTGTGGCACATTTCAATGAACGAATAGGACTAAAAAACACTGAATGTCAGAATTGAAAACACCCAGACTGTTAGCCGCCGCTAAAGAGTTCAACATTGGCCAAGATACCTTGGTTGAATTCTTAGTGAAAAAAGGCTTTAGTCGTGATGAGTTAAAGCCTACGGCAAAACTTTCATCAGACCAGTACTATGCTTTACAAGCAGAGTTCCAAGGAGATAAAGTTGCTAAGAACAAAGCAGATCAGGTAGAAATACCTAAGGTTGCTGCGCAGGCAGAACCTAAGAAAAAAAGAGATGAAGAAGATCTTTCTTTTGCTAAAAAAGAAGATAAGAAAGCGCGCAAAGAAGAGCCTGTTGTAGAAGCACCTGTTGCAGCTGCGCCAGCTCCAGAAGTAAAAGCGCCTGCTGTAGAAAAAGTAGTAGCCCCAGAAATTGAGGCACCTAAGGTGATCAACAAAATTGATTTATCTGCTATTGATTCTTCTACACGTCCTAAAAAGGCAGCGAAGAAAAAAACAGAAGATGCTCTAGCAGAAGAGGTAGAAAAACCAGCTACTAAAACCACTAAGAAAAAAGTGGATGAAGTAGCGGCTGCTATAGCAGAACCCACTCCTGCTCCAGCTCCTGCTGCTCCTGTTGAGGAAGTAGCACCGACGATCGAAAATATTAGAGCCGACAAATTAGAAGGCCCTAAAATTTTAGGAAAAATTGAATTACCTATCAATAGTGATACGCGCCCTAAGCCTGCGGCTAGAGACGAAAAGCGCAAGCGCAAGCGTATTCCTATGGATGGCAAGCCAGCACCTGCTGCTCCAACACTTGGCGCAGACGGAAAACCAGTAAGCGGTCCTAACAGACCCATTGTTGCTGCTAACAACAGAAACAATCAAGGCGGTGGCGGTGGTCAATTCAATAGAGGACCAGGTGGTAACAGAGGTGGTAATAGAAATGATAGAGGCAAACGTGCCCCAATAGAGGATAAAGAAATTGATCAAAAAGCAATTCAAGAAAAAATCAGAGAAACCCAAGCGAAGCTTGCTGGTGCTGGCGGAAAAGGTAAGAGCTTAAAAGCAAAATACCGTAGAGCTAAGCGCGACGAAGCAGCAGAAGCGATGGGTGAAATGACTGAAGATAACAAACTACAAGTAACAGAATTTGTTACCGTAAGTGAGTTGGCAAACTTAATGGACGTAAGCTTTGCAGACGTTATTGGAAAATGTATGAACCTTGGTATCATGGTTTCTATCAACCAACGTTTGGATGCAGAAGTTATTGAACTCGTTGCTAGCGAATTTGGTTTTGAAGTTGAATTTATTGGAATCGATGACGTGGATGAATTTGATGAAGAGGAAGAAGAAGATGATGAAGCGTTTCTAGTAGAGCGTGCTCCAATTGTAACTATCATGGGTCACGTGGATCACGGTAAAACTTCATTACTAGATTATATCCGTAATGCAAACGTAGTAGCAGGTGAAGCGGGTGGTATCACACAGCACATTGGTGCTTATGAGGTAACAACGCCAACAGGAAAAGCTATTACTTTCTTAGATACACCGGGTCACGAAGCGTTTACCGCGATGCGTGCACGTGGTGCTAAAGTAACCGACATTTCAATTATTGTTGTTGCTGCCGATGACGCCGTGATGCCTCAAACAAAAGAAGCCATCTCGCACTCACAAGCTGCAAACGTTCCAATGATTTTTGCGGTGAACAAGATTGATAAAGACGGAGCCAATCCACAAAAGATTTACGAGCAGCTTTCACAAATGAACATTTTAGTAGAAGCTTGGGGCGGTAAATTCCAAAATCAAGAATTATCTGCTAGACAAGGTTTAAATGTGGATACGCTTTTAGAAAAAGTATTACTAGAAGCCGAATTATTAGATTTAAAAGCCAACCCTAACAAAGAAGGCTCTGGAACTATTATTGAAGCATCTCTAGATAAAGGCCGTGGTTATGTGGCTACTATTTTAGTACAAAACGGAACGCTTCGTCAAGGCGACTTAATTGTTTCTGGACAATATTATGGTCGTGTAAAAGCGATGTTTAATGAGCGTAACCAGCGTATTGAAACGGCACCTCCATCTACACCAGTAGTGATACTTGGTTTAAATGGTGCACCACAAGCCGGTGAGAAGTTTAAAGTATTTACAGACGAAGCAGAGGCAAAAGAAGTAGCTACAAAACGTGCTCAACTTTTACGTGAGCAAGGTTTACGTGCTAGAAAACATATCACGCTTGATGAAATTGGTAGACGTTTAGCACTAGGTAACTTCAAAGAATTAAACATCATCATTAAAGGTGACGTGGATGGTTCGGTAGAAGCATTATCTGATTCATTACAAAAATTATCTACTGCCGAAGTTGCTATTAGAGTGGTATTAAAAGGTGTAGGTCAGATTTCAGAATCGGACGTACTACTTGCTGCTGCATCTGATGCGATCATCATTGGATTTAACGTGCGTCCTTCTATGCAGGCAAATAAACTTGCAGAAAACGAAGGCGTGGAAATTAAATTATACTCTATCATCTATACCGCAATTGATGAAATCAAGAGCGCGATGGAAGGTATGCTTGAACCTAAGTTCCAAGAAAAAATTATTGCGAACGTTGAAGTACGTGAAGTATTCAAATTTGACAAAGCCACTGTGGCTGGTTGTTATGTACTTGACGGAAAAATTAGCCGTAATAGTAAAATTAGAATTATCAGAGATGGTATTGTTGAGTATCCTAAAGGAGAAGGACAAGCAGCCGAACTTGGAAGTCTTAAAAGATTTAAAGATGATGCCAAAGAAGTTGTATCCAATATGGAGTGCGGCTTAACCATCAAAAACTTTAGTGACCTTAAAGTAGGGGATATTGTAGAAGCCTTTGAAGAAGAGGAAGTAAAACGTACCTTATAAATTTTGTTAAAAGCGATCCCGACCTTGTTGTCGGGATTGCGCTTTTAGTACATTTGAGTAACTATTTAGATTTTATGAAAAAAGTATTCTTGTTTGTTGTGATGATTGCTGCGGCGGGTTTGTTTACGAAGCATGCTGCGGCTCAATCTAAAAAAGTGGTTGCCGATAAAATTATTGGTCAGGTAGGTGATAAAATTATTTTGCGTTCAGATGTAGAAAATGCACTACTCGATTTAAAACGTCAGGCGCAGGGTCAAGAAAATGTAGTGATACCCACTGCATGCCAAATCATGGAAGGACAACTCATTCAAAAAGCACTTGTGCTTCAGGGTGAAAAAGATTCACTTAAAATTAGTGAAGATGAAATTGATGCCGCACTCGATAACAGAATTAGAGGCGCCATTCAACAATATGGTTCTAAAGATTTACTAGAAGAAATTGCTGGCAAAACGGTGTACCAATTAAAAGAAGATTTTAGAGAAGCATTTAGAGCGCAAAAACTTGCCGAAGAAATGCAAAAGAAAATAGTAGGTAACGTAAAAATTACGCCCAACGAAGTACGTGCTTACTATGCAAAAATTCCTAAAGACAGTTTACCCTTTTACGAAAGTGAAGTAGAAATTAGTCAGGTAGTAGTAATTCCGAAAGCTAATAAAGATGTAGAAGAATATGTAGCCAAGCAAATGCTAGACTACAAAAAGCAAGTAGAAACGGGTAAGCAAAAATTTGAGCAACTTGTAAAATTATATTCAGAAGATCCAGGAAGTAAAGATGCAGGTGGACAGTATACTTTAAACAGAAACGAAAAAACCTGGGATCCCGCTTTCTTATCAGCCTCATTTCGCTTAAAAGAAGGTCAGATATCTCCCGTTGTAAAATCAAAATTTGGTTTACATATTATTCAGCTTGTAAGCCGTAGTGGTGACGAAGCAGTAGTAAGACATATTTTACGTATTCCTCCGGTTACCGATGATGAAATTAAAGAAGCCACCACAAAAGTGGACTCTATTAAAACAGCATTGATTGGTGGAACACTCACTTTTAATGAAGCAGTGAGTAAGTTTAGCGACGACGAAAACAGTAAGTTTAGCGCTGGCTCGGTAGCGGGTCCTAACGGATCTGTGTTTTTAACCATTGACATGCTTGACAAAGACATGGTAGTGGCACTTAAAAATTTAAAGACAGGTCAGTACAGTGCACCGCAGGTATACACCGATGAACGTAATAGAAAAGCAGTTCGCCTGATATACCTTAAGCGTAGAACGGAACCTCACCGCGAAAATATGTTGGATGATTACAACCGTATTGCACAGCGTGCCATTGAAGAAAAGAAAGGTAATGTGCTAGAAAAATGGTTTAAAGATCATATCCCTACCTATTTTGTATCTATTGACACAGAATATGTTAGCTGTGAAAGCTTAAAAGACTGGAAGCTAGCAGCCGATAAAGCAACTGCAAATAGAAAGTAATTTTTAAAAGTTATTGATATGGCGCCCCACCTTACAGGTGGGGCGCTTTTGTTTGGCCCTGTGCGTGGGCGACCGCTATGGCGCGCGGAGCGCGCCATAGCCTACAAAAAATATTTTTGCAAATTAGATGTATATACATACATTTGTATTGTGAAACTAGAAAACGCCCTTTTAAGTACTAAATTTTCAAGTGAAGTTCAAAAGGCTTCACTTAATGTTTTGTATAGTGCATGGTGGCTCAAAAGCATTACCAGTAAGGAATTGAAGGATTTTGACCTTACCCATGAGCAGTACAATGTGCTTCGAATTTTAAAAGGTAAATACCCCGATCAGCTATGCGTAAAAGATATTGCAAGGCGCATGATTGAAAAAAGTTCCAATGTACCCCGCATCATTGACCGCCTAGAAATTAAAAAATTAGTGAAAAGAACGGTGTCCGAATCGGATAAACGAGAAACCCTCATTACCATAACTAAAAGTGGCTTGTCTATCCTAGAATCCAGTACCAGTAAGCTTAATAAGCTACACGATTGTATGCAAAACTTAACAGAAAAAGAGGCGCTACAGCTCAATCAGTTACTCGAAAAAATGCGCCAAAAAGAAACCGATTAATTTTTTTAAACTTATTCATGTATATACATATAAATTAAATTAAGATGAAAACAGAATTACATACAGCTGCAAGTAGAGGTCACGTAAAATTTGACTGGCTCGATACCTACCACTATTTTAGTTTTGGACAATACCATAATCCTGCGCGGGTTCATTTTGGTGCGCTACGCGTTATCAATGACGATCATATCGATGCTGGTATGGGTTTTGGCAAGCATCCGCATGATAATATGGAAATTGTGACCATACCATTAGAAGGAGACCTGCACCACAACGACTCTACCGGTCGTGATGAAATAATTCGAGCCAACGATGTGCAAATTATGAGTGCAGGTTCTGGTATCTACCATAGCGAGTACAATGCCAATAACGATAAGCCCGTTAAACTATTTCAGATTTGGGTTTTTCCAAAAGAAAAAAACATCAAACCCCGTTACGAGCAACTTACATTTAGTGCAGCAGACCGTGTCAATAAATTTCAAACAGTTGTTGCACCTGATAATGACAATGCTGTTTGGATCAATCAGGATGCCTGGTTTTCATTAGGTGATTTTGATGCCAATCAAACACAAACCTACAACCTCCATAAATCAGGCGGTGGTGTGTATCTTATTGTTGTTAACGGTCAAATTAAAATTGGTGAGCAGGAACTAGGTGCAAGAGACGCTATTGCTATATCAGAAACAGATTCCTTTGTATTTACAGCTAAAGCAAAATCTTCATTACTACTGATTGAAGTACCAATGCAGTGGTAATACTTAATTTATAATTTTAAAAACACACACCTATGAATTACTTAAAACAAGCCCCTTCTTTTTTATTAGCTTTTGTATTTGTTGTATTTGGCGCTAATTACTTTTTCAATTTCATGCCTATGCCAGAACCAACTGGAAACGTAAAGGCCTTTTTTGATTTGTTTTATCCAACAAAATATTTGTTGGTTGTTAAAATACTTGAAGTAGTGGTTGGCTTATTATTGTTCATTAAATCTTTACGTGCACTTGGCCTCTTGTTACTTGCGCCTATTGTAGTGAACATTTTATTGTTTGAATTGTTAATTGCACAAGCACCTGGTATTGGTGTATTACTTTTATTGTTAAATGGTATTGCAATATATCAGCACAAAGAAAAATACATCGGAATCATTAAATAGGTACAAATTAGTATGAACATAGAAATTATTTCAGGAAGCCCTCGAACAAACAGTGTCACACACCGATTGGCATTATTCTTGCAAAAGCATTTTGCTGCGAACACCCAACATAACATTGGCTTACTAGATGTTAGAGATTGGAACATGCCTTTACTAAATTTTGTAATTGGCACGCCCGATCAGGCTCCAGATCATTTAAAGCCCTTAGCTAACCGTATGTTTGCTGCCGATGCGTTTATACTAGTGACCCCCGAATACAATGGTAGTTATTCGGCGGCGCTCCAAAACCTATTAGACCATTTCCCCAAGCAAAGCCGTAAGGCTTTTGGGCTCGTAACCGGTTCTCCGGGTGCTTTAGCGGGAGCAAGGGCAAGTCAGCAATTATTACTATTGGTGCCTGCTTTATTTGGTATTGCTGCGCCTAACATGCTATTGGTTCCGTTTTTAGACCAAAAATTCTCTCCGGAAGGCGAATTAACTGACGCTGGCTTTCAAAAATCGGTGGATACATTTGCCAACGAGTTTTTGTGGTTAGCCGAGGCATTAGCCACCAATAAAGGATAAAATACCCCTAATATTTAATTGTAAGGAAGTGGCGAAGTTATTAACTTCGCCACTTCTCATTTATACCTACTATGAGCGACGATATCAAACACGAATGCGGCTTAGCTTTTATTCGTTTGAGAAAGCCTTTTTCTTTCTACCTACAAAAGTATGGTAGCGTAACCTACGGCCTTAATAAGTTGTATTTGTTAATGGAAAAACAGCACAATCGTGGCCAAGATGGTGCCGGAATTGCAGCTGTAAAATTAAATATCGAAGCGGGTAATCCGTATTTGCACAGAATGCGCAGCAGCGCTCCACAGCCAATTGCCGATTTATTTTATAACATTGGTCAAGAAATTCAGGAATTAGAAAAGCACCAACCCGATATTAAAAATCATCCGGGTTTAATGAAAGGGCATTTGCCTTTTTTAGGTGAACTTCTATTAGGCCATTTGAGGTATGGTACCCAAGGTAAAAACAATGTAGAATTTTGTCATCCATTTATAAAGAGAAATATTTCTCCAGGAAAAAATTTAGCACTTGCTGGTAATTTTAATCTGGTAAACACCGATGATTTATTTACACAAATCAATTTCGAGCCAGGTGCATTTCAAAGGCAAAGTGATTTAGCAGCGATGATGGAAGTGGTGCATCATTTTTTAGTACAAGAAGATGATAAAAACCCCAATGCTGCAAATATCGAGAGCGTGCTAAAGCAGGCTACACCTATGTTTGATGGTGGTTATACCATTGGTGGGCTTCTTGGTAATGGAAGTAGTTTTATTATGCGTGACGCGCATGGTATTAGACCCGCATATTATTATATCTCTGACGATGTGATTGTTGCAGCATCTGAACGTGCCGCCATTAGAACCACATTTAATGTGGGTGAAAATGAAGTACAAGAACTCATGCCAGGTACTGCATTACTTGTAGACCCTAATGGAAATTATAGAATAGAACAAATTTTAGCACCTAAAGAAAGAAGAGCTTGTAGTTTTGAGCGTATTTATTTTTCTAGAGGTAGTGACGAAAAAATATATCGTGAGCGTATCGCACTCGGTAGATCATTGAGTGAAACGGTGTTAGAAAGAATCGATCACGATTTAAAAAATACTATTTTCTCTTACATACCCAATACTGCCGAAGTAGCTTTTTACGGACTTGTAAAAGGAATGGAAGCCTACTTAAATAAAATTAAAGTAGAACGTATTTTAAGTTGGGGTAAAGATTTTACGCCGGAGAAACTAGAAGAAATGGTGAACCGTAAAATTCGCCAAGAAAAAATAGCCATCAAAGACGTTAAGCTTCGCACTTTTATTACCGAAGATGCGAACCGCAACGAAATGGTACAACACGTGTATGATATTACGTATGGTACCGTACGTAGTGGCGAAGACACGCTTGTAGTTATTGATGACAGTATTGTGCGCGGTACAACTTTAAAGGAAAGTATTGTTCGTATGCTTTCTAGGCTTAATCCTAAAAAAATTATTGTTGTTTCATCGGCACCACAAATTAGATACCCCGATTGTTACGGTATTGATATGAGTAAACTTGGTGATTTTATTGCTTTTAAAGCAGCCGTAGCATTGCTAAAAGATACTCAGCAAGAACACATATTAACCGAGGTACACGAAAAAATTAAAGCATTGGATGCGGCTGGTGAACTACACACCGAAAATGTGGTTCGTAATATTTATAAGCCATTTACCACGCTTCAAATTTCTGATAAGATCGCGGAATTAATTACCCCTCCAGAAGTGTCTACACCAGTAGAAGTTATTTATCAAACTATCGAAGACTTACATACTTGTTGTCCTACTAATACTGGCGATTGGTATTTTACAGGCAACTATCCAACACCTGGTGGTAACAAAGTGGTGAATAAAGCATTCCTGAATTATATCGAAGGAAAAAACGAACGAGGATATTAGTAAAGAACTACTTAACTTTAAAATATGTCTGAAGTTATATTTTTAGGTAGTATTTTTTGCTCTATTATAACTGCGTATTTATTGTTTTTTCGCTTACCTGACTATCAACAGTTTTCTGGCCGAATACTAGGCTTTTCAATGTTGTTTTTTTCTTTAGGAGCTTGTATTTATTTGCTCATTCATTCTGGATGGATTTTGCAAGTGCCATTTATGTTTAAGACAGCTGCGCCTGTTAACTTTTTAATTCCACCATTCGCATATATTTATATTAGGTCTGTATTAAAAGATGAACAAAAACTTAGAGCCAAAGACTATTTACATTTTATTCCCGCTTTTCTTGTTTTTGTAAATTACATTCCAGTTTATTTTATGCCTGCTTTGCAAAAGCAGGAGTTGCTTCAAAATATTATGCAAGATTTTTCTCTTTCATACCTTACTGAAAACGGATACATACGCGAAAAATATTTATTCTTTGCAAGAATGTTTCAGTCTATTGTGTATTTATTTTTTCAGTGGAAATTGGTTGTGTATTATAAAAAAGAATTGTTACTTGACAAATATGAGGGTCACACCAATGAAGTCATGAAATGGTTAAAAACCTTTAATTGGTTATTTTCTTCAACTATACTGGGGTACATTATACTTTTCATTATTATTTCCTCAGACCCTAGTTTGGCAAAATCCGAACAAATTATGCTCATCCCAGGGTATATACTTGCATTTAGTTTTCTGGGTCTTAGTTCTTATTTGTTGGTACAACCTCAGGTATTATTTGGACTACCTTATGTGAAGGTTGAATCAAGAAGTGTACATGATTTACATATAGTAAAAAATGATACTGTAGCGGTTCCTAAAGAATACGACGAGGAGATATTTCAATTAAAAAAATATTTCGAAGAGCAGCACCCATATCTTAATAATGATCTAAATATTAATGAAGTAGCTGTTGCTTTAGATATACCAGCTCGTGAAGTATCTTTTATTATCAACCAGCACTTTAATCAACGCTTTACAGATTTTGTGAATATGTACCGTATCAAGTATGTAAATCAAAAGATAAAAACAGGTTATTTGAATAAATTTACAGTTGAATCTTTATCAAAAGAAGCGGGCTTTTCTTCAAAAAGCACGTTTAATGTTGCCTTCAAAAAAGTTAATCAATGTACCCCTTCTGAGTACATTGCTTTATATGCTGCACAATAGCAAAATAGGTTAATAACCCATCCAAAGTTCTGTTTTCCGAACTCCGTACGATTTGCTTAATTCTAAATTTAATGGTTTGGGGGCCGATTACACTATTTCAGTTAGTAGAATAATGTCTAAGATTCAATACTGTATTGACTTAGATAAATTAAACGTAATATAATACGTCAGGTTGTTGTTCTCAGCTGCAAGTTTGATTGAAATTTCCTCTAAATAATGCGTGATTTTCAGCGTTTTGTACGTTGAACCACTAAACTATTTTTTATTAATCACAATAACCCTAACAAATTGCTGCGTTTGAGGCTATTTGCATTATTTATTTCTATAATGTGTTTATTGGATGTAAAAGCCCAAGACCCACACTTTTCTCAGTTTTATGCATCACCCTTAACGCTTAATCCTGCCTTGACGGGTTTGTTTGCTGGGGAGGGTAGAATTTCATCTACTTACCGCAACCAGTGGCAATCCATTAGTAACCCATTTACTACTGGAACAGTTGCATTTGATACCCGGGCACTCAGGCGGGTATTTAAAGAACAGAACGTTTTTGGTTTGGGGGGCATGGCACTCTATGATCAATCCAATAATGGTGGACTCAGATCAAGATATCTCGCTTTCACGGCTGGCTATAATCAGCAATTGGATAAATACGGACATCATAGATTGGGTATTGGTTTTCAGGCCTCTTTTGTTTCAAAAACAATTGACTACACTAAGTTTTTATTTTCTCGACAGTTTACACCCATTGGCTTTGACCCTACTTTGCCAACCGGTGAACCAAGGTCTACACTTGGTATAAATTATCCGGATATGGGAACAGGTATTTTGTACTCCGGAATTAGTAACACAGAACAGCAGTGGTACATCGGCGCTTCCTATTACCATATCACAAGGCCTAACGAATCAATGACTGGAGGTGAAGCAAAACTTTCTCCACGAACAACCATTCATGCTGGATATAATTTTTCTGTTAATGAAATGAGTAAACTTTATTTCAGTGGTCTTTACATGAATTCTGCTATTTCATCAGAAGTAATGCTGGGCTCTATTTATCAGCAATACCTAGATTTTTATGAGAAAAAATCAAGTGTCTTAGCAGGTGTTTATTATAGGCACAATGAATCAATTATACCGTATGCAGGAATAGAGTCTGGTGATTTTCAAATTGGTTTATCATATGATATAAATATTTCTTCGCTCAGAACGGCGAGTAATAGTAGGGGTGGTTTTGAACTTTCATTGCAGTATGTGTTTGCAAAAGATCCGAGTAAAAACGCTGTTCCTAAATGTTATAATAAATTTTAGTTGCTTAAAGTATGAGGGGAAAGTTATTGAACATAAAAAATTTGTTGCTTGCTATTTTTATAGTGGGCTCAATTTTTTATGCACCTCATGCTAGTGGGCAAGCAGCTACCATGACTACTAATATTACAACCGTATGTGCGGGTAGTGCTAGTCCGGTCATTAAATTTACTTATACAGGAACAGGTAATGAAGGCGTTGCACCCTATACATTTACTTATAAAATAAATAATGGTACCAATCAAACTGTAACAACAGTTACGGGTGATACGGTTAGTATTTTTGTGCCAACAAATATTGCAGGTGATTACAAATACACACTAGTAAGTGTTACTGGTTCAACGGCTGTTGCTCAAGTACTAAGTACAGAAATTACTTTTTCAATTAATTCGGCACCTACTGTTCCTATTGTTGAAGGAACAACTACTTTGTGCGTAGGTGGAACATCGAGGTTATCATCGGTTATAACAGGAGGCACATGGAGTTCAAGTGATGAAAGTATTGCAACAGTTGAATCTGACGGAGATGTTATTGCACAATCTGCAGGACAGGTAGCTATTTATTATACGGTCACAGATGCAAATGGTTGTTCTTCAACGGCAATTACAACAGTAACAGTTTATCCAATACCAACAATTGAGGAAATAACAGGAACTGCAAATGTTTGTATTGGCAGTACTACAACATTTACAACAGCTACTACGGGTGGTACATGGACAAGTAGTACTACAAGTGTTGCAACCATCAATAGTTCTGGAGTTATAACGGGTGTGAGTGCAGGTACTGCTACCATTACCTATAATTATACCAATCCACAAACGAGTTGTTCTGCCTCTGCAACAAAAATTGTAACCGTATTAGCGGTTCCAACTGTTGCATCTATTGGCGGTACATTTACGGTTTGTAAAAATGAAACCACTACACTAACAAACAATACTGCTGGTGGCGTATGGTCTTCTAATCTTACGGGTATTGCTACTGTTAATTCTAGTGGTGTTGTAACAGGTGTAAATGCAGGAACTGCAACAATTTCTTATACGGTTACGGGAGCTAACGGTTGTACAAGGTCTGCAGTACAGGCAGTTGTTGTAGGCGCTCCAACAATTAATCCAATTACAGCAACTGCTACAACACTTTGTGTAGGCGGAACCATTACGGCAACTTCCACAACAGCTGGTGGTACATGGACAATTACGAATTCTAGTATTGCTACCATCAATTCTAGTGGCGTAGTTACGGGTGTTTCAGCAGGTACAACTTCAATTGTATATACTGTTACGGATGGTGTTACTGGCTGTAGAAATACCGCTACTCTATCTATAACGGTTTTAGCACAACCAATACCAACTTTTAGTTTTACAGATAATCCATGTTCAGGATCTTCTGTTGGGTTTACATCTTCGGTAACAGGTACGGGTCCTTATACTTATTCATGGAACTTTGGTGATGGGTCGCCAACTTCTAGTTTACAAAATCCTTCGCACATATTTACATCATTTGGTTGTGGTAGTGCAACATTTACTGTAACACTTACCATCACCGATGCGAGTGGTTGTAGTAATAGTGTAGTGAATACGATTACGGTTAAACAGCAGCCGACTGTTGATTATGAAGATACGCGAAATCCCTTCACGCAATTTGATAATTGTGGTTTAACTGTTCCTAGTTCTGCATTTCAAATTAGACTCGCAAAAGTTGATGGCGCTTCAAGTTGTATAACTGGTTATAATGTTAATTGGGGCGATGGATCAACTCAACAATCGAATGTCCAATTGCCACTTAGCTATACGTATACTTCTGCTGGTACCTTTAATTTAGTAGTGACTGCTATTAGTTCGAATGGATGTAACATTTCAAAAACTATCGTTGTTAAAAATGTTGGTAATCCATCTGGTGGTATTGTAAATCCTGGTAGTACAACCAACTTATGTGCTCCAACTGCACCAATCGCTTTGGCAATTTCTAATTGGGTGAATAACGCTGCAGGCACTCGTTATGAAGTTAATTATGGTGATGGTTCAATTGAAACCTTTACACAGGAGCAAATGGTTGCCTCACAATATTTTGCATCTGCGAGTAATTATCCCATACCACATATATACGATATTACAAGCTGTCCCAGTTCATCTATACCTGTTACCTTAACAATCAGTAACACTTGTGGTTCAACAATTGGATCTACTACTATTGGTCCAATTCTTGCAAAACCAGTTGCAAATTTTTCAGCTCCATTAAAGACATGCGTAGGTAGTTCTGTAACTTATACAAATACAACCATTGCTGGTTACAACCAAAGCTGTTCGCGCTTAACTAATTATACCTGGAATTTTGGAGATGGATCGCCTGAAGTTACAACTGGTAATATTCTTTCCCCACAAAATAGAACCCATACATTCACTGCCGCAGGTACTTATTCTGTCACACTAACAACTACGAGTTATTGTGGTACTACAACAAAAGTCCAAACTATTTGTGTTGAGCCAACTACAATAACACCTTCATTTACACTTGATACTGAAGAAGGTTGTGGTCCGCTCACAGTAACTGCTACGAATGGTACAAATGCTTCAAATAGTTGCCCAACGCCACCTACTTATTTGTGGGAAGTAACTTACGCGTCTGGGTTTTGTGGAACAGGTAATGGATCATGGAGTTTTACAGGTGGTTCTAGTTCTAGTTCAGCAAATCCAACTTTTAGTTTTGTAACACCTGGAACTTATACTATTAAATTAACATCGACCAATGCATGTGGAAGTGCTAGTGTTACAAAAACTGTAAAGGTAAAACAGCCACCAACTGTTTCACTTGCAAATATTGCTAATTTTTGTAATAGTGGTAGTTTAACTCCATCTGCTACGGTTGTAAGTTGTGCACCTATTACAAGTACGCTTACCTATGCATGGACATTTACGGGTGCCACTACAACATCATCAAGTAGCGCAACACCTTCTGGTATTAGTTATGCTTTGCCAGGTAATTATGCTATTTCATTATCAGTTTCTAACGAATGTGGAACCGCATCCGCTACCAGCAATACATTTACGGTACTTCCTAATGGGCAAGTAAACCAACCAAACAACCAAGTAGTATGTAATGGTGCGGCAACAACCGCTGTTATTTTTGGTACCACTAATGTTGGTGGAACTACTACTTATGCATGGTCTAACAACACAACCTCTATTGGACTTGGTGCAAGTGGTACCGGTAATATTAATTCATTTTTTGGTGTTAATACTGGATCGTCTCCAGTTGTTGGAACAATAACAGTAACGCCTACCTATACAAGTGGTCTTGTAAGTTGTGTTGGATCAGCTAAACAATTTACAATTCAAGTAAACAATGTGGCAGCAGGAAGCATTGGTTTTAGTCAAACAATTTGTAATGGTGGAGATCCTTCTTTAATTTTTAATGTATCTAGTGGAACAGGCGCTGGGTCTGTAACATATCAGTGGCAATCATCTACAAATAATAGTACTTGGTCAAATATTTCTGGAGCAAATAGTTCATCCTATGATCCTCCTTCTGGTTTAACAGTAAGTACCTTTTATAGAAGAATCACGATTTCTACATTAGATGGTAACAATTGTAATTCTGTTCCTTCGAATGTTGTGCTTGTTACTGTTCAATCTACAGTGACCGATGGATCAATAGCTGCCAATCAAACGATTTGTACTGGAGGTGATCCTAGTTTATTTACAAGTGTATCTCTTGGTTCTGGATCAGGTACTATTAATTATCAATGGCAATCATCTACGACAAGTACGACCGCTGGATTTTCAAATATCTCGGGAGCTACTAGTTCAACATATGATGCACCATCCGGACTTACTGCAACAACATATTATAGGCGATTAACGCGTAGTGTTCAAAACGCATATACATGTTTATCGAGCGGAACTAATGTGGTAACAGTAACGGTTGTAGCTGATCCAACAATAGGTACTCAGCCAGTCGGCTTTACCGAATGTATTGGCGGCACTGCACAATTAAGTGTGATTGCAACAGGTGGAACACCAAGTTTAACTTATCAGTGGTATAGTAATGCAAGTAATGCAAATACAGGTGGTACATTAATTTCAGGAGCAACAAGTTCAAGTTACACACCGCCGAGTTCGAGCGCGGGAACAGTATATTATTATTGTATTATTAGCGCAAGCGGAAGCGGATGTGGAAGCACAACTACAAATGCTGCAACTGTTGTTGTAGTAGCTGACCCAGCAGTATCAGTACAGCCAGTCGGATTTACAGAATGTATTGGTGGTACTGCAACAATAAGTGTAACAGCAACAGGTGGAACACCTGGTTTAACGTATCAGTGGTATAGTAATGCGAGTAATTCAAATACGGGCGGTACATTAATTTCAGGAGCCACGAGTGCAACTTATGCGCCACCTAGTACGAGCGCTGGAACAACTTATTATTATTGTATAGTGAGTGCTAGCGGAAACGGATGTGGAAGTGCAACGAGTAATGTAGCGACTATTGTTATTGTAGCAGATCCTGCAATATCTCAACAACCTACTGCAATTACGCAGTGTATTGGAGGTAATGCTCAATTAAGTGTAACAGCAACGGGTGGTACACCAGGCTTAACGTATCAGTGGTATAGTAATGCTAGTAATTCAACAAGTGGCTCAACAACAATATCAGGGGCAACAAGTTCGAGTTATACTCCGCCAAGTACGAGCGCGGGAACTATATATTATTATTGTATTGTAAGCGCAAGTGGTAATGGATGTAACCCAGTAACATCAGATGTTGTAGCTGTTACTATTTTAGCAGATCCATCTATTTCAAGTCAGCCAATCGGGTTTACAGAATGTATAGATGGTACAAGGTCATTAAGTGTAACAGCAACAGGAGGAACGCCAGGCTTAACTTATCAGTGGTATAGAAACTCAACGAACTCTACTACTAGTTCAACACTTATTACAGGTGCTACAAACGCATCTTATACGCCGCCAAGTACAAGTGCTGGATTAACTTATTACTACTGTATAGTAAGTGCATCTGGAAATGGGTGTACGAGTGTAACAAGTAGTATTGTACTAGTTACAGTTGTTGCAGATCCTACAATTACTGTTCAACCCACTGCTATTACACAATGTATTGGAGGTACATCTGCGCTAAGTGTTACAGCAACTGGTGGTACTCCTTCTTTAACGTATCAGTGGTTTAGTAATTTAAGTAATTCAAATAGTGGCGGTTCGTTAATAACAGGTGCTACTTCATCTACATATACACCATCAAGTTTGGTTGCAGGTACTGTATACTATTATTGTGTGGTGAGTGCTAGTGGCGAAGGTTGTGGCTCTGCAACTAGTAATGCTGTAGCCGTAATTATACAAACAGCACCTACAGCTGGAACTATAGGATCAGATCAAACAATTTGTAGCGGTGGCGATCCTGCTGCTTTTACGAGTAGTGTAAATGGAACTGGTGATGGAGTCATTACCTATCAATGGCAATCTTCATTAAACAATAGTAGTTGGTCAAATATTTCTTCAGCAACATCTGCTACTTATGATGTTCCTAGTGGATTAACAACAACTACTTATTATAGAAGAGTAACAGTTTCAACTTTAAATGGTAATGCGTGTTCATCTGCTGCGACTAATGTTCTTACGGTTACTGTACAAACAGTGCCAACTGCTGGAACGATTGCAGCAAGTCAAACCATATGTAATGGCGGTGATCCTGCTGCATTTACAAGTAGTGTAGATGGAACAGGAAACGCTGGATCTACCATTAGCTACATTTGGCAGTCATCATTAAATAATAGTACCTGGTCAGATATTGGTGGTGCTACATCATCAACTTATGATGTGCCTAATGGTTTAACAGCTACAACTTATTATAGACGTATTACAGTATCTACTTTAAATGGAGTTGCTTGTCAATCCGTGGCATCCAATGTTTTAACTGTTACAGTTCAGTTAGTTCCAACAGCTGGAAGTATTGCTGCAAGCCAAACCATTTGTTATAATGGAGATCCTGCAGCATTTACAAGTAGTTCAAATGGAACTGGATCAGGCGTCATTAGCTATATATGGCAATCTTCTACGGATAATTCTAATTTTTCTACCATAGCAAGTCAAAATGCTGCAACATATGATCCACCAAGTGGATTAACAGTTACAACATATTATCGTCGTATTACAGTTACTACTTTAAATAGTGTAGTCTGTCAATCTGTTCCAACAAGTGCTGTAACAGTAACAGTTCAATCTGTTCCAACAGCTGGTAGTATTGGGTCTGATCAAACAATCTGTAATGGAGGTGATCCTGCTGCATTTACAAGTAACGTAGATGGAACAGGTGATGGGGCTATTACTTATATCTGGCAATCTTCATTAAATAATAGTACTTGGTCTACTATATCTGGTGCAACAAATTCAACCTACGATGTACCAAGTGGTTTAACAGCTACAACCTATTATAGACGTTATACCGTTTCAACTTTAAATGGAGTTGCGTGTCAATCAGTAGCATCTAATGTTTTAACAGTTATTGTACAAACAGTTCCAACTGCTGGAAGTATAGCTGCAAGCCAAACCATTTGTTATAATGGAGATCCTGTAGCATTTACCAGTACAGCAGGATCTGGTAACGCAGGTGCTAGCATTAGTTATATCTGGCAATCCTCTACAGATAACATTAATTTTTCAAATATTTCTGGTGCAACAAGTGCAACATATGATCCACCAAGTGGCTTAACAGTTACAACTTATTACCGCCGTATTACAGTTGCTACATTAAATAGTGTTGCTTGTCAATCTATTCCAACAAATGTTTTAACAGTAACAGTGCAATCAGTTCCAACTGCTGGAAGCATTGCTGCAAGTCAAACCATTTGTTATAATGGAGATCCTGCTGCCTTTACAAGTGTTGCAGGTTCTGGTATGGTTGGTTCAACCATAACTTACATATGGCAATCCTCTACAGATAACATTAATTTTTCAAATATTAGTGGAGCAACGAGTGCAACTTATGATCCTCCAACAGGTTTAACAGTTACAACATACTATCGTCGTATTACAGTTGCAACTTTAAATAGTGTTGCCTGTCAATCTATTCCTACTAATGTTTTAACGTTAACGGTTCAATCTGTTCCAACAGCCGGAAGCATAGGTTCTAATCAAACGATTTGTAATTCAGGAGACCCTGCTGCATTTACAAGTAGTACAGATGGAACGGGAGATGGTGCTATTACATACATCTGGCAATCCTCTACAGACAATACTAATTTTTCAAATATTAGTGGCGCTACAAATGCCACCTACGATGCACCAACTGGCTTAACAGTTACAACCTATTATAGAAGGATTACGGTTTCTACATTAAATAGTATTGCTTGTCAGTCAGCTCCAACATCAAGTGTAGTAGTCATTGTCAACAATGTTACAGCTGGAACAATTACGGCCAATCAAACCATTTGTTATAACGGTGATCCTGCTGCATTTACAAGTACAGGAGCAGGAACAGCACCTGTTGGAGCAACCATTACTTATAAATGGCAGTCATCTGCAAATAATATTTCATTTTCTGATATTTCCGGCGCTACACTTGCTGCATACGATCCGCCAAGTAATTTAACAGCAACAACATATTACAGACGAATCACTGTTTCAACATTAAATGGTGTTGTTTGTGAATCTGTTCCAACATCAGTGATTACTGTAACGGTTCAATCTGTTCCTACAGCAGGCAGTATTGGATCTGATCAAACAATTTGTAATGGAGGTAATCCTGCTGCATTTACGAGTACTGCTGATGGAACGGGAGATGGAAGTATTACCTATAAATGGCAATCTTCTACAGATAATATCACATTTACAGACATTGCTTTAGCAACAGCATCTACTTATGATGCACCAAATGGATTAACGACTACCACGTATTATAGACGTATTACTGTTTCAACATTAAATACGGTTGCATGTCAATCAATTCCTTCTAATGTAATAACTGTAACCGTACAATCTGTTCCAACCGCTGGAACAATTGCTGCAAGTCAAACTATTTGTAATGGCGGTGATCCTGCTGCCTTTACAAGTAGTGTAGATGGAACCGGAATCATTGGATCTACTATTAGTTATATTTGGCAGTTTTCATTAAATAATAGTACTTGGTCAGATATTACTGGCGCTACATCATCTACTTATGATGTGCCAAGTGGTTTAACATCGACAAGATTTTATAGACGTATTACAGTATCTACTTTAAATGGTGTTGCTTGTCAATCGGCAGCATCAAATGTACTTACTGTTACGGTTCAATCAGTACCAACTGCTGGAAGTATTGCAGCAAGTCAAACTATTTGTTATAATGGAGATCCAGCAGCATTTACTAGTGTTGCAGGCACGGGTAATGCTGGAGCTACTATAACTTATATCTGGCAATCTTCTACAGATAATAATAATTTTACAACTATTCCAAGTGCAAATGCTGATACCTATAATCCACCAAGTGGATTAACTGTAACTACTTATTATAGACGTATTACTGTTGCAACTTTAAATAGCATTGCATGTCAATCGGTTCCTACAAATGTTCTTACAGTAACAGTTCAATCTGTGCCTACGGCAGGAACAATTACAGCAGATCAAACTATTTGTAGTGGCGGAAATCCTGATGCATTTGCAAGTACTTCCGCCGCAAGTGGAGATGGTTCAATTACATATATATGGCAATCATCTACTGATAATATTACTTATGCTACAATTTTATCAGCAACATCTGCTACCTATGATCCTCCATCCGGGTTAACTACAACTACTTATTATAGAAGAGTTGCAACAAGTACCCTTAATGGAAATGCTTGTGCTGTTAATTCAAGTCCAGTTTTAGTAACTGTAAATCCAATACCATCTGTCAATACAATTTCAAATCAAGCAGTTTGTGTTGATCAACAATTTTCTGCGATTACTTTTAGCGGAACTGTTCCATCAACAGTATATAATTGGACAAATAATAATACCAATACAGGATTAGCATCAAGTGGAACAGGAAATATTGCTGCATTTACTGCAACAAATTCAACAAATGCTGCAATAGTATCTACAATTACAGTAACACCAATCTATACCAATAATGGCGTTAGTTGTACTGGCTCTACAAAATCATTTACGCTTACCGTTAATCCTAAAGCAACTATTGCGAATAAGACAGTGAGTACTTGTAGTGGAACAGGATTTACGGTAACGCCAAGTAATGGAGGAGGAGACATTGTTCCAACAGGAACAACCTATGCTTGGAGTGCGTTACCAGTTGTTACGGGTGGATTGACGGGAGGTGCAACTGCAACAGGACAATCAAGTATTAATGGTACACTTACCAATCCAAC
>JAIYCS010000123.1 GCA_027487895.1 Sediminibacterium sp.
ATAGAAACGGAAATTCGGGTATTCTTTTCATTTATGACAGCAGCGCTAGGACAGCGCGTAGTAAAGGATCTCCGCATTGCGGTGTATGAAAAAATTGTAGGCCTTCATTTACGTCAATTTGATAAAACACCGATTGGAACCTTAACCACTAGAACCATCGACGATATCGAAAGAATCAATGATATTTTTTCGGATGGGCTCATACCAATTATTGCAGATTTGCTCACCATTGTGTTTACACTGGGTACTATGTTTTGGATTAATTGGCAATTGACACTCGTGAGCTTGGCGCCATTTCCCATCATGATTATTGCTACTTATTTTTTTAAGGAAAGCGTCAATAAAAGTTTTGTTGAAGTACGTAATGCAGTGGCTAGTTTAAATGCATTTATCCAAGAACATTTGTCGGGCATGGCGGTGGTGCAAGCTTTTGCTGCAGAGGGTAGAGAACTAAATAAGTTTAAAAAAATAAACGCCGAGCACCGCCTCGCAAATATCAAGGCCATATTTGCCTATTCTGTGTTTTTTCCAATTGTTGAAGTGGTACTGGCTATTAGCACCGGTTTATTGGTGTGGTTTATTGCAGGCAATGCATTAGACGCCGGACTACTCATGTCTTTTATACTCTATTTAAATCAGTTGTTTAGGCCACTGAGGGTCATTGCCGACAAGTTTAATGTATTGCAAATGGGTATGGTGGCAGCCGAAAGGGTATTTAAAGTAATGGACAATCCCGATCAAATGCCACCGGACAGCGCTGATAGTGTCGACGCTGGCATTTTAAAGGGCAATATAGATTTCAAAGACGTTTGGTTTGCTTACAAAGAGGAGCAGTATGTTTTAAAAGGCATCAATTTTTCTATTGGAGCAGGGCAAACCGTAGCCCTTGTTGGTCATACAGGAAGCGGAAAAACCTCCATTATAAGCCTACTCAACCGTCTTTACACCATAAATAAGGGTGATTTACTGCTGGATCAAAAGCCAGTTACCGCCTACACGCTAGAAAGCCTAAGGCGTAATATTGGCGTGGTTTTGCAGGACGTTTTCCTTTTTTCAGGGTCTATTTTGGACAATATTACCCTTCGAAACCCTGGTATTTCTGAGGCGGAAGTCATAAATGCAGCTAAGCTCATGGGTCTCCACGATTTTATCATGCAATTACCTGGGGGTTACCATTATCATGTGATGGAACGGGGTGCCACCCTCAGTTTAGGACAGCGCCAGCTTATTTCCTTTATTAGGGCGCTACTGTACAATCCGGCCATTTTGGTCTTAGATGAAGCTACTTCCTCTGTTGACTCTGAAACGGAGCAACTCATCGAAAAAGCCACAGAAACACTCATAACTGGCAGAACCTCAATTGTTATTGCACACCGCTTGTCCACCATTCGTAAGGCCGATTTGATCATTGTGCTTGATAAAGGGGAGGTAAAAGAGAGCGGAAACCATGAATCACTCCTCCAAAAAGGGGAATTTTATGCCCGTTTGTATGAAATGCAGTTTGAAACAAAAAACACCCATTCTGTGTAGGTTTTGCGTCAAAAAAAGCCCCTTTTTTCTTCAATTTTAGTTGCTTTCTTTTACTGATTTCAAGGGTATAATCCCTATCTTTGCCGCAAATTTCGAGAAAGGTATGACGTTTAGAAGCATTAAATCTTTACTGGTAAAGACTTTCAGCGTTTTTTCGTTGCTGTTAGCGACCCAGGCATTTGCTGGGGAAAATCATACACCAGCACCTGCAGGAGCGGGCGTAGAAGCGACGGCTACAACAGAAGCACATGGTGCCAAAAAAGAAGGTGATTTTAATGTTACCGAAACCATTTTAGAGCACATCAAAGATGATCATAGCTGGCATTTATGGGGTCACACATCTATTCACTTACCTGTTATCTTAAAAACGTCTAAAGGCTTTGAGGTTTTTTCTTCTGAAAAATTAGTAGACGAGCACCACGAACCAGCTATATACAAAGGCAATTTTGATTATAAATTAATTGAAGGAAAAACAAAAATTGTTGACGCGAACGGAAACGTTGATGTGGAAGCAAGCAAACAATTATGGGATTTTTCAATTACTAAAAACGTAGCAAGTTTATTTGTTTCTGTTTTTATTTTACTAGTGGTCTTATTAAGTGCTGCTGCAGCGTACAAAAAAACAGGTGTAAAATCTGCACCTAAAGGACTTCAATCTTTCATGGAGCCTATCATTTTATTTGTAAGAGACGAAGTGGCTATTCCAAATATTGGTGCTAAAAAAGCGGGCAAATACATGCCGTTTTTATTAACCATTTTCTTTTTGATTTTAATCAATAACTTTTTAGGTCTTATTCCATTTTTTCCAGGTGGAGCCAATGTGAGCGGTAACATTGCGTTTACCATGACACTTGCTGTATTTGTGTTTATTGTGGTTAACGTAAGCGCTAATAAAAGTTACTGGGAACACATTTTTTGGATGCCAGGTATGCACTGGAGCATGAAATTATTTTTAGCACCCATCGAGTTAATTGGTGTGTTTACAAAGCCTATTTCTTTAATGATTCGTTTGTTTGCGAACATTACTGCAGGCCACATTCTAGTACTAAGTTTGATTTGTTTGATCTTCATATTCAAAACGGTTTTTGCTTCTGCAATTGCTGTTCCTTTCGCGGTGTTTATTGGTATGATTGAGTTGTTGGTTGCTTTCTTGCAAGCCTTCATCTTTACCATGCTTGCTGCGATGTACATTGGAATGGCTACAGAGGAGCATCACCACGACGCACATGGAGAAGCAGCACATCACTAAAATATTTTAATAACTTTTTTTCAATAACAATTAAAACGTAACAAAATGGTAGTAGGAAGTGTTGCCGCAATTGGCGCTGGTTTAGCTGCTATCGGTGCTGGTATCGGTATCGGTCAGATTGGTAAAGGTGCAGTAGAAGGTATTGCACGTCAGCCAGAAGCTGCTAATGAAATCCGTTCAAACATGATCGTAGCTGCGGCTTTCGTAGAGGCAGTTGCACTGTTTGCAGTGGTAGTAGCCCTTTTGGGTAACGGCTAGTCCGTAAAATGTTATACAAGGTCTCGCGCAAAGGGCAACAGACCTTGTATTTTTTCAAGATTTTTTTTAATTAAGATAAATGTCTTTTATGTTGTTAGAGATCAATCCGCTGGTATTACCTGATATCGGACTTGTATTCTGGAACACCGTTGCATTCCTTTTACTACTTGTAGTACTCGGAAAATTTGCATGGAAACCTATTTTAAAAGCGATCAATGATCGTGAGCAAGGTATCGAAGATGCTTTAGCAAAGGCCGATAAAATGAAAGCCGAGTTAGCTACTATGCAATCTGAAAATGAAGCTTTGTTAGCCAAGGCGCGTGAAGAGAGAGCAACTTTAATCAAAGAAGCAAAAGAAACTGCTGATAAAATGGTTGCTGAAGCTAAAGAAAAAGCAAAAGCACAATACGATTCAATTGTTGCTGATGCGCAGGTTGCCATCAATCAACAAAAAAATGCTGCATTAACTGATGTAAAAAATCAGGTAGGTGCGCTTGTTATTGAAGTAGCAGAAAAAGTGTTACACAAAGAACTAAGCAACAAAGCGGCACAAGAAACGTATATCAACGAATTAGCTGAAGGTGTTAAATTAAACTAAGCAAAATGCCCAATCCAAGATTAGCAAGCAGGTATGCAAAAAGTTTATTGGACTTAGCCATCGAAAAAGGCCAGTTGGATGCAGCCTACACAGATATGAAATATTTGCAGGCTGTATGTGCTGCTAGCGCAGAATTTGTAAATCTTTTGCGTAGCCCAATTATTAAAGCCGATCAAAAAAATAGCATTATCGCTGCAGTTACAAATGGCAAGGTGAGTGAGCTAACAGCTGCTTTCAATGATCTACTAGTAAAAAAAGGTAGAGAAAGTGATTTGCCAGAAATTGCAACTGCTTTTGTAGAGCAATACAATGCTTTAAAAGGAATTCACAAAGTTACCCTAACTACAGCTGTAGAAGTAAGCGCAGATTTACAAAATGCCATTGCGCAAAAAGTAAAAGCTGCACACTCTTTTACAAGCGTAGAACTAGAGTCTAAAATCGATCCTTCCTTAATTGGTGGATTTGTATTAGAGTTTGATAACAACCTAGTTGATGCAAGCGTAGCAAGAGATTTAAGAGACATTAAAAAACAATTTCAGCAGAACTTATTTGTTCCGCAAATGAAATAATAAATAAATCATCATTATTAAATAGAATATCATGGCCGACATTAAACCCGATGAAATATCAGCGATACTCAGACAGCAATTAAGCAATTTTAATGCAAGTGCTGATCTAGAAGAAGTAGGTACCGTATTACAAGTGGGAGACGGTATTGCCCGTGTATATGGCCTTAACGGCGTACGCAGTGGTGAACTCGTAGAATTTGAAAATGGAACAAAAGCCATTGCCCTTAACCTTGAAGAAGATAATGTGGGTGTGGTATTAATGGGTGAAAGCGGTTCCATCAAAGAAGGTGCAAAAGTTAAAAGAACTGGTAAAATTGCCTCTATCAAAGTTGGTGAAGGTGTGGTTGGTCGTGTGATCAATACACTTGGTGAGCCTATCGATGGTAAGGGTCCAATTACAGGTGATTTATATGAAATGCCACTTGAGCGTAAAGCGCCGGGTGTAATTTATCGTGAGCCAGTTAAAGAACCACTTCAAACAGGTATCAAAGCAATCGATGCCATGATTCCGGTGGGTCGTGGTCAACGTGAGTTGGTAATTGGTGATCGTCAAACTGGTAAAACAGCTATTTGCGTTGATACCATTATCAATCAAAAAGAATTCTACGATGCAGGTAAGCCTGTATATTGTATATATGTAGCAATTGGTCAAAAAGCATCTACCGTTGCGGGTGTTATGAAAACACTTGCCGATAACGGTGCGATGGCATATACAACCATTGTTGCTGCTCCAGCTGCAGATCCAGCTCCATTACAATTCTATGCGCCATTTGCTGGTGCAGCAATTGGTGAGTACTTCCGTGATACCGGTAGACCTGCTTTAATTGTATTTGATGACTTATCTAAGCAAGCAGTTGCTTACCGTGAGGTATCATTACTTTTAAGAAGACCTCCTGGACGTGAAGCATATCCTGGTGACGTATTCTATTTGCATAGCCGTTTATTAGAGCGTGCTGCAAAAGTTATTGCAAACGATGAAGTTGCAAAAAACATGAACGACTTACCAGCTTCTATTAAGCATTTAGTAAAAGGTGGTGGTTCATTAACAGCACTTCCAATTATTGAAACACAAGCGGGTGACGTTTCTGCATACATTCCAACAAACGTAATCTCAATTACGGATGGCCAGATTTTCTTAGAAGGTAACTTATTTAACGCGGGTATTCGTCCAGCGATTAACGTAGGTATCTCTGTAAGTCGTGTGGGTGGTAACGCGCAAATCAAGTCAATGAAAAAAGTAGCAGGTACCCTTAAATTAGACCAAGCTTTATACCGTGAGTTAGAAGCCTTCTCTAAATTTGGTGGAGACCTTGATGCTGCTACTAAATCTGTAATTGACAAAGGTGCACGTAACGTTGAAATCCTAAAGCAAGCGCAGTACACACCGTTTACCGTAGAAAAGCAAGTTGCGATCATTTATTTAGGTACACAAGGTTTACTTCGTGAAGTAGCTGTTAAAAATGTAAAAGAATTTGAAGCTCATTTCTTAATGGAAATGGAAAACAAATTACCTGAAGTTTTAGCTGCGTTCAAAAAAGGAGATTTACCTGAAGATGGCCTTAACAAAATGGTTGAATTAGCTAAAGGGTTAATGCCTCAATACAAATAATAGCACTGTCTATATTTTTAAAAGCCTCCACTCGTTGGGGGCTTTTTTAATTCCGAACATCTTGCAGGGTTGTTTGTTATACTAGTATGTCTTCAGTTATTCAAGTGCGTGGGCTTACCAAAAAATTTGGTCAGCAGTTTACAGCGGTTAATGATTTGTCCTTCTCTGTGCATAAAGGCGATGTGTATGGCTTTTTAGGGCAAAATGGCGCCGGTAAAAGCACCACCATACGTATGCTCCTTTCACTTATCGAACCAACAGCTGGCGAAATAGAAATTTTTGGTTTGCCACTTGCAGCCAACCGTTCGGCGATCATGCAAAAAGTGGGTGCCGTTATTGAAAAGCCTGCGATGTATGAATATTTAACGGCCTATCAAAACTTAAAAATATTTTCTGCATTAAGTGGCGTTTCAAAAACCAAAACGAAGCTATTGCAGGAGCTAGGCGTGGTGGGTTTAGCGGCTAGGGCACAGGACAATGTGGGTACCTTTTCGCAAGGCATGAAACAAAGACTTGCGATTGCCATGGCGATGGTTAATGATCCGGAACTGATATTACTCGACGAACCTACCAATGGATTAGACCCACAGGGTATTGCAGATATCAGAAATTTAATTCTCAATTTAAGTAGGGAGCAAGGGAAAACGGTACTCGTCTCTTCTCACTTATTATCAGAAATCGAACAGGTTGCTACAAGGCTTATTATTATTGATAAAGGCTGCAAATTAGTAGAAGGCGATAGCAAAGAATTATTTGATACCAGTAAAACAGTGGTAGCTATTCAAACCCTTGATAATAAAAAGGCAACTGAGTTATTACTACAATCTAACTGGGCAGGGCAGCTACTAGTGAACCGCAGTTCAGACAAAGAAATATTTATGCAGCTCGACGAAAAACATTTACCAAGCCTACATAAAAGTTTAGTTGAAATGGGTATTGGCGTGCTATCTGTAAAACCCATGCATTCATTAGAAGATTATTTTTTACAAATCACATCAACTCCCAAATATGTATAGTCTTGTTCAAGTAGAGTTGTATAAAATATTTAAGCGTCCACGTACCTATATCGCATTTGGTGCAGTGGCTGCGCTTATTGGTATCATTCAATTTGGTTTAAAATTAGATGGTAAAAGCTACCTCGATTTTATGCTCAACGATTTAAGTAGCTCTCTTGAAATTGATGGTAAAATATTAAACGGTTACTTGGTTTGTTATGTAATGCTGCAGTTGTTGCTGGTTCACGTGCCGCTTTTAATTGCGCTGATTGCCGCCGATATGATTTCAGGTGAAGCAAATATGGGGACGCTTCGTTTGCTACTCATTAAGCCATACAGCCGTACCACCTTATTACTTGCTAAATTTATTGCAGCCACTATTTATACTTTACTACTATTAGTTTGGCTGGCTATTTTAGCCCTTTTTGGAAGTATGCTTTTATTTGGCACCGACGATATGTTTTTATTAAAAACCAGCTATGTCGTTTTATTAAAAGAGTCGGATGTTTTTTGGCGTTACATTGGTGCATTTGGTTTTGCCGCACTAGCCATGACTACCGTTGCATCTTTAGGTTTCTTTTTATCTGTTTTTGCAGAAAACTCTATCGGGCCCATTGTGGCTACCATGAGTGTGATTGTATTTTTTACCATTTTAAGCACGCTTAACATTCCTATTTTTAATTTAATCAAGCCTTATTTGTTTACGACCCATATGATTGGCTGGAAAGAATTTTTTGACATAAAAGTGAATGATTCTAACGAAGCCATTATTGGTAGTATTCAAAATCCAGACAAAATTATTAAAGCGGCTGTGGTACTGTTTATTCATACCATCGGATTTTTTGTAGCAACTGTTTTGGTATTTAGAAAAAAAGATATCCTTAGTTAATATTAGCGTATGAAAAAGTGTTGTTTGTTTGTTTTATTTGTTTTTTGTGCATCAGTAGCTATGGCGCAGGACGCCTCGCAGCTTATTAAAAAAGTGAAAGCCAAGCTAGAGCTTGTAGATAATTATGAAGCCACTGGTGTTATGAAAACAGACATTGCTTTTATCAAAGCGCCGATTGGGAAAATCAAAATTTATTTTAAAAAACCAAACTTATTTAAAATAAAAAAAGAAGGCGGTATTTCATTACTTCCTAAAGGTGGTCTTTCTGTTAATTTAAGTTCGCTGATTGCATCTTCAAATTATTCTACCATTGATGCGGGCATACAGGATCTTGGTTCAAAAAAATTAAGGGTGGTAAAACTACTTCCCAACGAAGAGTCAAGTGATGTTGTTATTTCTACACTCTATATCAATGAAAAAGAAAGTTTGATAGAAAAAGCGGTTACCACCACCAAAGAAAACGGTACGTATACCATGCTTATGCGTTATGGTGCTTTTAGTAACTACGGCTTACCCGATCAAGTTGTTTTTGAATTCAATACTAAAAACTATAAGCTACCAAAGGGCATTACACTCGAGTTTGAAGATGATAGCAAGCCACTAACTGCAGCACAGCAGTTAAAAAATAAAAAGGGTAGGGTAGAAATAAACTATAAAAACTACGTTGTCAATAAAGGTATTCCTGCGGCAATTTTTAATTAAATTATTGCTCTTCAATTCTTTCATCTACGGCGCCAGCAAGCATTCTTGCACTTCTTTTGCGTAGTGGATTGATGCGCATTTCTTTATAACCTTTTCTGGTTCTTATAATTTCGATGCATTCAAAAGTAGCAGCTACAAATGAGCTATGATCAGCAATGCCTTTTCCTGCAATATCAAAAGCAGTGCCATGGTCTGGACTGGTTCTTACACCAGAAAGTCCTGCCGTAAAGTTTACGCCTTCTCCAATGGCAAGTGATTTAAAAGGTATTAAACCCTGGTCGTGATACATGGCCAGAACGGCGTCAAATTTCTCATATTGGCCTCTTGCAAAAAATGCATCGGCACTGTATGGGCCAAATACAAGCATGTTATTTTTGCGTGCTTCTGCAATGGCTGGTTTAATTACTTCAAGTTCTTCTTTACCAATAAGACCTTCGTCGCCTGCGTGTGGGTTGAGGCCCAACACGGCAATTTTTGGTTTGTCAATACTAAAGTCTTGTTGTAAACTGCTGTGCATCATTTTGAGTTTACTCATGATGCCTTCTACCGTAATATATTTATGTACTTCAGAAATTGTAACGTGTTCTGTAAGTAATCCAATGCGAATATTTTCGGCAACCATAAACATTAAAACGTCTTTGGTGCCAAATAGGTTTTTTAAATACGGGGTATGTCCACTATAGTTAAAGGTTTCCGATTGGATATTTTTTTTATTGATAGGAGCAGTTACAAGTCCATCAATATGCCCATCTTTTAATGCTTGTCCTGCAGCCTCTAAAGACAAACGTCCATATTTTCCACCAATTTCGTTGAGTTGACCAGGGGTGATCACCACTTCCTCTTCCCAACATGAATAGATATTTACCTGCTTTGGATTGAGTTTAGAAAAATCTCTACCACTCGCGTAACTGAAATTAGATTCTGGTAAACTCTTACGGTAAAAATTGACACTTTTACTGCTGGCAAAAATAACGGGCGTGCAAAAATCAAGTAAACGACCATCGGATAGCGTTTTTAGGATAATTTCTAATCCAATGCCATTTAGGTCACCACATGAAAATCCAATAATTGGTTTTTGCGTCTCTATACTCATCCGGGCTGTTTTAGACGATAAAATTACGATTATTTGACCCAATTATCGCATGTTTATAGCCGATTCGGGCTTGTTGGGCTATCGCATGCTTACGCCTTAGAATTGCTTACTTTTGCAGAGTGGAATATACACTTAAAAAATCCCTGGGTCAGCACTTCTTAAAAGACGAAAAAATTTGTCTCTCCATCGTGGACGCGATCCCAAATTGTGAGCGCCTAGTAGAAGTAGGGCCTGGTGCTGGCGCCATCACAAAATATATTTTACAAAAGCCGGCACTTGATTTTAAGGCCGTAGAATTAGATGATGAAAAAGTAGCTTATCTAGAAACAACCTATCCAGCCATTAAGGGTAAAATTGTGCATGAAAGTATTTTGGATTGCGCACCGCCTTTTGAAGAGCCCTTTACAGTGGTGGGAAATTTTCCGTACAATATTTCTTCCCAAATATTATTTCGGGTACTAGAGTGGAAAGACCAAGTGCCTGTTATGGTTGGTATGTTTCAAAAGGAAGTGGCCAAGCGTATTGTTTCGGGTCCGGGCAATAAAGATTATGGTATTTTAAGTGTACTCGTGCAAGCCTATTACCACGCCGAGTATTTATTTGATGTACCTCCACAGTCTTTTAATCCGCCACCTAAAGTTGATAGTGGCGTTATTAAATTAACCCGCCGAACTGATGTAGTAGACATGCGCTCCGAAAAATCATTTATTGCAGTGGTAAAAGCGGCATTTGGTCAGCGCAGAAAAATGCTTCGCAATCCATTAAAAGGTATGTTTACCCCGGAAACCTTACAAGAAGAAATTTTTACAAAAAGACCTGAACAATTAAGTGTAGCTGATTTTGCAGCCCTCACATTTAAAATGAAATAAATGTAACCGTGAAACCTATTGTAATTATTACCGCACCAGCTCATCCATATTTGACACAACGCTTGCAGGACAAGGGGTTTGAGGTTGTATTATCGGAAACGATCAGCTATGATGAGCTCGCAAATAATATTGCAACGGCTACTGGTCTTGTGGTAAGTACGCGTATAAAAATTGACCAACCCTTACTTGAAAAAGCAATTGTACTAAAGTGGATTGCCCGACTCGGAAGTGGTATGGAATTAATTGATACCAATTATGCTGCATCAAAAAATATTATTTGTGTAAGTAGTCCAGAAGGGAATGCAGGTGCAGTAGGCGAACACGCTATGGCGCTACTATTAAATCTCATGAACAAAGTAACTTCTAGTTTTGCAGAAGTAAAAAATGGTTTATGGATTAGAGACGCCAATAGAGCAGATGCATTAATGGGAAAAACAGTGGGCATTATTGGTATGGGTCATACTGGAAATGCATTTGCTACTAGACTGCAATCTTTTGGCGTAAAAATTATGGCGCATGATAAATACAAGCAGGAAACGCCATTGCAAAATGTTGAATTTGTGGATCTTGCTACCCTCTGTGCAAACGCCGATGTAGTTAGTTTACACCTGCCACTAACGCCCGAAACACATCACTACGCATCTACTTCTTTTTTTGCTAGCCTTGTTAAGTCGCCATATTTTATCAATACTTGTAGGGGTAAGGTAGCAGATACGGCAGCCATCATTACAGCCTTAAAAAATGGTCAAATCAAAGGCGCTGGTTTAGATGTCCTAGAAAATGAAAACCTAGGCAGCTACTCAGAGGTGGAAAGGGTACAACTAGAATGGCTTTGTAATCAGTCTAATGTGATCATTACCCCTCATATTGCCGGTTATAGCCATGAAGCCTTCTATTTAATGGCTAAAATTGTACTAGATAAGCTTGGAATCTAATTAAATTAATTATTTTTGACGTCCAACGCTGCAGTCAAATGTGGCGTTGTCTTTTTTTATCCAACTTAAAGCTACTATATGAGTGATACGAATATGTATGTAACGATGGAGACATTTGAAAAAATGCGTGAGGAGTTACAAAAGATGAAATCTATAGACCGTCCTGCGGCATCTAGAGCAATCGCTGAAGCAAGAGAAAAAGGAGATTTAAAAGAGAATGCCGAATACGATGCAGCTAAAGAAGCGCAGGGTATGCTTGAAGCAAAAATCAAGCAACTAGAAGGTGTGATTGCCAATGCTAAAATTGTAGATACTAAAACCATTGATACAAGTAAAGTAACCATACTTACCAAAGTGACCATTACCAATATGGCCACTAAAAAAACAGTTACGTACCAACTTGTTGGAGAAAAAGAAGCGGATTTAAAAGCACAAAAAATTTCAGGCACTTCACCAATTGGAAAAGGCCTTATGGGTAAAGTGGTAGGTGAAATTGCAGAGATCCAAACACCTGCTGGTGTGCTTAAATTTAGAATTGACAACATTACAGTTTAATAGCACGCTATGACATTGTTTTCTAAAATCATCGCTGGAGAAATACCTTCTTATAAAATTTTAGAAGACGACTATTTTTATGCTTTTTTAGATGTGTTTCCTTTAGTTGAAGGGCATGTGCTGATTGTTCCTAAAAATGAAACCGATAAATTTTTTGATTTAGAAGACAGCTACCTTCAAAAAATATTGGTATTTGCAAAACCTATTGCTAAAGCTATCGAAAAAGCATTTCCTTGTAACCGTTGTGGCATCAGTGTTGTAGGGCTTGAAGTGCCGCATGCACACCTTCATTTGATGCCTATTAATAGCGCCAACGATATTAATTTTACCAAACAAAAAATCAAGGTAACACCTGAATTATTAGCCTCCATACAAAGTAAAATTGTAGCGGCTTTATAAGTAAGTATTTTATTTACAGCTTAACTTTTCCCGGATTTTTTGCAATAAAATCGTCCCATCCTTTAAATCCTTTTCCTGCTGCGGCTGCTAATGGTGACGAACTTTGGTAGTAATGACAAAGAGCAACTGCAAGGGCATCAGTAGCATCAAAATATTGAGGCTTTACTTCAATACTAAGAGTGCGTTGAAGCATTTGCCAAACCTGATCTTTACTTGCATTACCATTACCCGTAATGGATTGTTTTACTTTTTTGGGCGCATATTCGGTAACAGAGAGTCCTGTTTGCATGGCAGCAGCAATGGCAACGCCTTGAGCCCTTCCTAGTTTGAGCATACTTTGCACGTTCTTTCCAAAAAATGGCGCTTCGATAGCAAAGGTTGTAGGCTTGTATAATTTAATAAGTTCAACCACTTTGCTATGAATCATTTCTAACCTAGCATAAATATCTTTTTGCCCCGTAAGTTTTAAGGCATCAATTAAAATCACTTGTGGAGTACTACCAGTAACCCTAAGTAATGCATAACCCATGAGTTGGGTGCCGGGGTCAATGCCTAATATGATCTGGTCTTTTTTCAATTTGATGTGAAATTACAAGCTTCCTTTGAGATTCTACCTACTTTTGCTGCACAAGCTTTTTTAAAAACCCTAATGACTTTGGTGCTGCAAAAGAAAATAAATATCGTAGTTCAATACCTGGTGGCCCCCATCTTATTTGTTTGGCTTTGCTATTCGATTTATCATCAAATAAATGCCCAAGAACAGCTACCCAGTTTTATCGCTTCACTACAACAAATCCCTTTTGTCAGCGCCTTTAGTTATTTGATTGTCATCATCTTCTTAACAGCATGTAATTGGGGGTTAGAAGCCTATAAATGGAAAGCGCTTACCTATCATTTAGAGCCACTCAGTTTTAAAGCTGCTTTTGCAGCCATCTTAACGGGTCAGGCAGTATCTTTTTCTAGTATTAATAGGGTGGGGGAATCTATTGGAAAGTCTATGCTACTTTCCGATGGCAACCGTTTAAAAGGCGTGGTGCTATCTTTTGTGGCAAGTGCAAGTCAGCTGCTTATTACTTTACTTGCAGGCCTCATTGCATTTGTTTGTATGTATCCTACTTTGTATCCAAAGTTACAAGCACAGCTTCACTTATCTGATACGGCTTTTTATGTGTTGGGTAGTGCTTTGTTATTGATGGTTTTTTTATTGATGATCATTTATTTTGCAATTCCATTTTTTGCAAACAAACTTTCAAAAGCTTCTTTTTTTTCGAGATATATTTTTTTATTGACATCTGTGCAGGCCATTCCTAAAAGGCTGTTAGTAAAGCTCATCCTTATTTCTGGCGCACGATACCTTGTATTTCTACTTCAGTATTTGTTAATTTTTACATTATGTAGCGTAGACATATCCGCTTCACATATATTGTCGCTTACTGCCCTCCTTTTTTTAATTCTTGCCATTATACCTACCTTAACACTAGCAGAATTAGGAATTAGAGGAAAAGTAAGTTTATTTTTATTTGGTATTTATAGTACCAATACGATAGGTATTTTAGCTGCAGCAGGTGGTATTTGGTTGTTAAATTTAATCATACCGGCTTGTTTAGGCGGCCTCATTTTGCTACGTTTACAGTATTTTCGAAAGCAGGTTTAACAGTACGCTCATGGTTAAAAAAATAGCAGCCTATTTGTTTGTTTGTTTTTTTCTGATTCATCCGTTAAGGGCTGGGGATGATTTTTGCGGTATAAGAAATATGTCTTTTGTAAGTGGTGAAGAAATCAATTACAACTTGTACTATTCCGTGATTGGTTTATACCTTAACGCAGGGTCTGCAAAATTTACAGTAACGCAAGAAAAAATAAATGAAACGCCTGCTTATCACGCTACTTGCATTGGGACATCAAATGCTCGTTACGATTGGATATTTAAAGTGCGCGACCGTTACGAAACATTTATTGACACACTTAATTTACAGCCTATTAAGTTTGTTCGACATATCGAGGAAGGGACGTACAAGAAGCAGGAAAATATTGTATTCAATCAAAAATTAAATACGGCCAGTGGGGCAGAGGGGGTATACAAAATTCCAAATTGTGTACAGGATGTGGTGAGCTCGATTTACTATTTGCGCAATATCGATTTTAATAAATACAAGGTTGATGAGCGCATTCCTTTTAATTTATTTTTAGACAATCAGGTATACAATGTGTATATCAAATACCTTGGGAAAGAGCGTGTAAAAACTCAGTATGGGACTTTTAATGCTATAAAATTTAAGCCCTTACTATTAAAAGGAACCATTTTTGAGGGCGGTGAAAAAATGACTATTTGGGTAACCGACGACCTTAACCATATTCCAGTGCGTATCGAGAGTGCTATTGTAGTGGGAAGTGTTAAAGCGGATATGATGAGCTTTAAAAACCTCCGTTACCCATTAAGCGCACTGGTAAAGACCCGGTAATGTATTTACAGATCTGCTAAAGTAAACCCTGCTCCCGATCTAATTCCCTTTTCCGTTTGAACAAGTTTAACGCACTCATGCACCGCATCGTGCTCAAAAAAGAGCACATACTGATTTTCAAAAGCCTCCTGTAAAAAGGATTTTTTTTCCGTGAGCGTAGTTAAGGGAAACATGTCATATGACATCACATAAGGAAGTGGCAAGTGTCCCACTGATGGCAGTAAATCGGCCATATAAACAATTGTGTGACCTTTGTACTGTATTTGAGGAAGCATCATTTTTTCGGTGTGGCCATGCACAAAACGGATATCTATATTATTTGCAAACGAAACGCTATGGAGTAAACCGTTATTTGCAAAATGAGTTGCAGGTACATCTACTAGAGATAATTGCCCCGATTCCTTTATGGGTAAAATATTTTCTTTTAAAAATGAAGCCTTTTCTCTTTCATTTGGGGTAGTTGCCCAGTTCCAATGCGCCTCATTGCTCCAGTAAGTAGCATTTTTAAAAGCAGGGATTAATTTGTCACCATCCTTTTTGATGGATCCGCCGCAGTGATCAAAATGTAAATGGGTTAAAAAAACATCTGTAATATCATCCGGTGTAAATCCATGCGCTGCTAATGATTTTTCTAGCGTATCATTACCATGCAAATAATAGTGCCCAAAAAATTTTGCGTCTTGTTTGTTGCCCATGCCGTTATCAATGAGTATTAAACGGCCCCCATCTTCAATTAATAAACAGCGCATCGCCCAACTGCACATATTGTTTTCGTCGGCGGGGTTAGATCTGTTCCAAATGCTTTTTGGAACAACACCAAACATAGCACCTCCGTCTAATTTAAAATTTCCGGCATTGATAGAATAAAGGTTCATTTTACGAACTTGCTTTTAAAGAGTGGCGTTTATTTGCTTTTGCAGCAACACCTAGTAATATAAATCCAGTTACAAAAAATACGATGAGCACAAGAATAGAATTTCTTTGCGACCCTGTCATTTCATTGATAAACCCAAAGCTAAACATGCCAATTACAATGGCAATTTTTTCGGCAACATCATAGAAGCTAAAATAAGATGTCGTATCTGGTGTGTCGGGCATGAGTTTTGCATACGTGCTTCGACTTAATGATTGTATACCTCCCATAATAAAGCCAACGCAGGTAGCGAGTGCGTAAAACTCCATAACACCATCTCTCGGAAGCAAATATCCCATGATGCACATGACCACCCAAATAGATACGGTAATCATGAGTGTTGTAAAATTTCCCCATTTTTTTGAAATTTTTGCAATCGTATAGGCGCCTGGTATGGCTACTAGTTGAATAATTAAAATGGCAATAATTAAATTGGTTGTTGGAATATTAAGTTCACTTTTACCATACAATGTAGCGGCAAGCATAACGGTTTGGACCCCCATATTGTAAAAGAAAAAAGCGGTTAAAAATCTTTTGAGTACCGGCATATGTGTAAGGAGTTTCCATACTTTATGTAATTCTCTGTATCCACCCGTAAATATATTGCCGCTGTGATTTTTTGTTGCTGCTTGACCTTTAGGTAGGCGTCTTAAAGCCCATTGCCCAAAACCCCACCACCAGATACCAACTAGTAAAAATGATATCTGTGAAGCTTTTCCGGTTGTAATACCAAATAAATCTGGCTTTAGCACAAACACAAAACAAATGATTTGCAAAATAACACTTCCAATATAGCCCATTACGAAACCTTTAGCGCTCACCCTGTCTTGGTCTTCAGGAGCTGCAATTTCAGGAAGGTATGAATTGTAAAATACAAGACTACTCCAAAACCCTACGCAGGCAATGATCATACATAAAAGACCGTACAGTAAATTACTGCTATCATAAAAGTAAAGTGCACTACATGCGATACTTCCCATTGTAGAAAAGAAAAATAAAAAGCTTTTTTTATTACCCTTATAATCTGCAATCGAAGATAGTACAGGACTCATCAGTGCTACAATTACAAATGCAACACCAAGGGCATAATTGTATAGAGAAGTATTTACAAATGTTCTTCCAAATAAAGTAACTGTATCTACGGTTGTTGCTGCATTGTCGTCACCAGTAACGGCTTCGTAGTAGGCAGGAAAAATGGTAGAAGTAATAACAAGGTTGTATACACTATTGGCCCAATCATACATGGCCCATCCATTAATCACTTTTTTAGGTGCAGTTTGCATCGGGTTGTTTTTGTTTTCTTAAAGATAAGGGCTTCAAGTACAAAACAAAAGCAGGAGTCCAATTATTTTAACAGCCCCGTGTAGATAAGCGCTAATAAAGAGATACCTGCGATAATGCGGTACCATCCAAAGAGTTTAAAGCCATGCTTTTGTAAAAATCCAATAAAAAATTTGATGGCGAGCAGTGCAACAATAAAAGCGACAAGATTGCCCACGCCAAGAAGTATTAAATTTTCTTTGTTGAGTAGGATTTCAGGCGTTGTTTTATAGGCTTTGAGTAACTTATAGCCGGTAGCAGCAGCCATGGTAGGCACGGCTAAAAAGAAAGAAAATTCGGCGGCTACATTTCTGGTTAATTTTTGTTGCATACCGCCAATAATAGTAGCTGCACTGCGGCTCATACCCGGTATGAGTGCAAGGCATTGCCAAAAACCAATGGTTAGTCCGTTTTTAAATGTAATTTTTTCTTCTGTTTCAATGCTAGGTGCATTAAAAAGCTTGTCAATAAATAATAACACAACGCCACCTAATAATAAAGTTACAGCCACTGTGGTTGGGCTTTCAAGTAATGCGTCAATGGCATCTGAAAGTACAAATCCAATAGCTAGTGCAGGCGTAACGGCCACTAATAATTTGATGTAAAATTTCCAGTTGGTGAGCGGAAAAAACTTTTTGTAATAAAGTACCACCACCGATAATATGGCGCCTAATTGAATACAAACTTCAAAGAGTTTGGTAAAAGGATCTGCGGCAATACCAAGTAATGAACTCGTAATGATCATGTGGCCTGTAGATGAAATAGGCAAAAATTCTGTTAAGCCTTCTACGATGGCAATAATGACCGCTTGAAATAAATGCATGAATGATAATTGGGTTAAAAAGCCAAAAGCAGTGTGCTTATTTTGCTTTTTTAAAGATGGCGTAAATCTCAATTACAAAGCCCAAAATAATGACAATGGGTGCAATCGTAATACGCGTGGTGCTATAAACTTCTTTGGTGTCAAATACAGCAGGGTCGGTGCTTTTACCGCCACTTAGTAAATAAAATCCAACAGCAATTACAAGCCCACCAATGAGCATCCAAGTGTAATTTGATTTTGTAAATAAGGTAGGTAAGGTATTTTTTTCCTGACTCATAATATTGTATTGTAATTGTATGTAACTCGAAGATAAGAAGCGTTGACTAATATAGGTCGTCCAATTTCATTTTTAAATATTTTAGAACGCTTCGGTGTGTGCTATATACAGATATGCCTACGCCCATTAAAATGAGTCCACCATATAACAGTAAAGTATGTTGAAAGTCTCTGATGGCTTTTAATTGCGGGAATTGGCTTTCGGCCCAGCTCACTATGGTAAATACGAGTGCAATGGCAATGCCAGAGCTAATAAGTCCATTAATAATGGCCTTGATGGTTAAAGGCTTAATAATAAATCCGCGGGTAGCACCCACCATTTGCATGGTTTTAATTAAAAAGCGGTTGCTAAACATGGCAAGCCTGATGGTATTGTCGATACTGATAATTACAATAGAACACAAAATAATTGCAACTACTAAAAAGATGAGTCCAATTTTTGAAGCCCTTTCGTTGAGGCTGGTAACCAAGCTTTTTGGGTATTGAAGGTCGGTAAGTTGATTGCCATACCTGGCCATTAATTCAGTGGCAATTTTGCTCAATGAGTCTTGGTTTACGTATTCGGCTTTGGCATAAAAGTCAATGCTTTCGGGAAGGGGATTCGAATCTAAAATTTTAGCCCAGTCTTCACTATTTTCTTTGTTCCAAATGGCCTGAGCCGATTGTTTATTAACGTAAGTAACGGTTTTGGTATACGGGCGTTCTGCAATAAATGCCTGTATTTGACCAATGGTGTCTTTGTTGAGGGTTCTGAGGTAGGCACTTACGCGTATATCTTCTTTAAATGTATTGCCTACGGCATTGATATTTAAGAAAAACCAGCCCATGATACCCATGATTAAGAGCACAAGGGCTACGCCCACAATACTATAGATGTAATTGGGTTTGCTGCGTTTCAAAGACATTTTAGCACTATCCGTCATAGTAAATCAGATAAATTGAGGTTATTTAGGTTCAATTTCTTGTAAAATAAGGTTCTTTCACCGCTTTTCTGCGAAGGCTCAAAGGTAGTGTTTATGGCTAAAGGCTTACCTTTGCCCTCCAAAAAGGAACCAATTTTCACTTAAGTATAACGTAAAAAATAGTTGTAAAGTATACGGCTAGCAAAGAGGGTTGAAACATGGAATATAATTTTAGTGCAATCGAGAAAAAATGGCAGGCAGCATGGAAAGCGTCTGATGCCTATAAAGTGAGTAATACCTCTTCAAAACCCAAGTATTATGTGCTTGATATGTTCCCTTACCCTAGTGGTGCAGGCCTGCATGTGGGTCATCCTTTAGGGTATATTGCCTCCGATATTTTTAGTAGGTATAAAAGATTAAAAGGGTTTAACGTATTACACCCAATGGGTTATGATGCTTTTGGTTTACCTGCCGAGCAGTATGCGATTGAACATGGGGTGCATCCAGCGGTAAGCACCCACAAAAATATTGATACGTTTAGAGCACAACTTGATAATATCGGGTTCAGTTATGATTGGAGTAGAGAAATTAGAACCTGTGAACCTACCTACTACAAATGGACACAATGGATTTTTTTACAACTATTTAATAGTTTTTACAACACACAAAAAAATAAGGCAGAACCCATTTCAAATTTGATCAACGAATTTGAAAAAAATGGTAATGCAGCACATGCATGCCCTTCTGATGCTACCATTCAATTTACGGCTGCACAGTGGCAAGCGTATTCAAATGCCGAGCAGCAGCAAGTTTTAATGCAGTACCGACTTGCTTTTTGTGGTCATGGCGAAGTAAACTGGTGCGAAGCACTTGGTACCGTTTTAGCCAATGATGAAGTAGTAAATGGTGTAAGTGAAAGAGGCGGACATCCAGTGGTGAAAAAGAAATTACGCCAGTGGTATTTGCGCATTACTGCATATGCCGACAGACTACTGTCAGGCCTTGATACCATTGAGTTTAGCGAGGCCATGAAAGAAATGCAAACCAACTGGATTGGCAAGTCTTATGGCGCCGAAATAGATTTTAAAATTGCTTCAGCGGCACTTGATACGGACGCTACTTTAACTGTATACACCACAAGACCTGATACTATTTTTGGCGTCGATTTTATGGTGGTAGCACCGGAGCATGATATCATTGCAAGTATTACTACCAAAGAACAGCAAATTGCTGTAGACAATTATATAGCGTATGTAAAAAGCAGAAGTGATAGAGAGCGTCAAGCAGAGAAAAAAATATCAGGTTGCTTTACGGGTGCTTTTGCAGTCAATCCTTTTAATGGTAAACAAATTCCAATTTGGATTTCTGAATATGTGTTAGCTGGTTATGGTACAGGCGCTATCATGGCGGTACCATGTGGTGATGAGCGAGATCATAAATTTGCACAACATTTTAATATTCCTATCACCAATATTATTGGCGATGCTTATAATGGCACTGAGGCCAATTCAACAAAAGATGCACCACTATTTAATAGTGATTTCTTAAACGGAATTATCATGCGCGATGCCATCGAAATTGCACTCGCAAAATTAGAAGAGCGCGGCATCGGTAAACGCAAAGTGAATTATAAAATGCGTGATGCAGCTTTTAGTAGACAAAGGTATTGGGGTGAACCTTTTCCGGTACAATGGAAAAATGGTGTGGCGGTTGCATTAGATGAAACGGAACTTCCTTTGTTATTGCCTGAGGTAGATTCATATAGTCCGGGTCCGGAAGGCGAAGGCCCGCTTGCTAATATCCCTTCTTGGGTAGAAAAAGAGCTAGAAACCAATACCATGCCGGGTTATGCAGGAAGTAGCTGGTATTTTCTACGTTATATGGACCCGCACAATACCGACAGTTTTTGTGACCGTCAAGTGAGTGATTACTGGAATCAGGTAGACTTATATATTGGTGGTACCGAACATGCGGTAGGGCATTTGCTGTACAGCCGTATGTGGACCAAAGTTTTATTTGACCTAGGTCATATTGGTTTTGACGAGCCTTTTAGAAAGCTCTTAAACCAAGGGATGATTCAGGGAAGTAGTAGGTTTGTTTTTCGTAAAAAAGGTACCCAGCAATTTATTTCTGCAGGTTTAATTGCCGGCCAAGAAGTAGATAAATTACACGTAGACGTTAACATGGTGGATGGCGTTGAATTGGATATGGAAGCCTTTAAAAAATGGCGCAACAATGAATATGCAAACGCAAGTTTTGAATTAGAAAATGGAAAATATATCTGTGGTGTTGAGGTAGAGAAAATGTCGAAGTCTAAATTTAATACGGTTAACCCTGATATATTGGTTGAAAAATATGGTGCCGATACCTTTAGAATGTATGAAATGTTTTTAGGTCCCGTAGATCAAAGCAAGCCATGGGATACCAAGGGGATCGAAGGGGTACACCGTTTTATTAAAAAATTATGGCGCTTGTTTTTTGACGAAGAAAAAGGAGCGGTTTATAACAATGAGCCAGCTAGCCCAGAAGCCTTAAAAATTTTACACCGTACCATTAAAAAAATTGAAGAAGACACGGAGCGCTTTAGTTTTAAC
>JAIYCS010000115.1 GCA_027487895.1 Sediminibacterium sp.
ACTTTTGGGCAAATCAAGTTAACGGCTTCCGATATGCGCGATTCTATTTTGCGCAATTTGCAAACACGTTTTGCAGCGGCGGGTATGGCCGGTTATCAATCATTTGTTGTGGATTTAACCAGTGCGCACGACCTCAGTAATTTTGCTAAACTAGCAGACTTCATTATTTGTGATGCACCATGTACCGGCAGCGGCACATGGGGGAGAACCCCGGAGCACCTCGCTTTTTTTGACGAGGCATCTATCGATAATTTTAGACAATTACAACAAACTATTATAACAAATACACTACCATTCGTAGCGGTGAATGGATATTTTTTATACAGTACCTGTTCGGTGTTTGCCACAGAAAATGAAGGACAAGTAAAATTTATGGAAACTAATTTTCCGGAGTATAAACTTGTGCACCAACAACTTTTTACTGGGTACGCAGGGAAAGCAGATACCATGTTTGCGGCACTTTTTCAGAAAAAATAAATAAGGTTTTTTTGCGGGGAGTTTACAGCAGCACTTATAGTAAAATGCCGCGCTGAATAATACCACCACCAATAACATCATTGCCTTCATAAAAAACAGCACTTTGTCCGGGCGCAATACTTTTTACGGGCTCGTAAAAACGCGCACGAATGCCGTTTTCGGTATTAAACAAATGACTGGTAGCGCCGCTGTCTTTGTACCTGATTTTTGTAATGGCTTCGGTACCGTCTTCGATACCATTGTATTTCATCCAATTAATTTTAAGCACTTCCATATCGTTTTGATCCAGGTCGGCTTCGGTACCAAGTACAACGGTATTGGTGTTAGGGTCAATGGCTGTAACGTATGCTGGTTTGCCAAGTGCTATTTCAAGTCCTTTGCGCTGTCCAATGGTATAAAATGGATAGCCTTTGTGTTTGCCCAACCTTTTACCTTGTTGATCTACAAACCATCCGCCATTTACTTTTTCTTCTAATCCGTCTACATTTCTTTTTAAAAATCCACGGTAGTCATTATCGGGCACAAAACAAATTTCGTAGCTCTCGCTTTTTTTAGCAAGCTCGGGGTAGCCCATATCATGCGCCATTTGTCTAATATCTTTTTTATGGTATTGACCAAGCGGCATTATGGTTCTAGACAATAATTCTTGATCGAGTCCCCAAAGCACATAGCTCTGGTCTTTGGTATCGTCGAGGCCTTTACTAATAACGAATCTATTGTTGGTGTGCTGTCTCACAGATGCGTAATGACCCGTTGCGATAAAATCGCATTCGAGTGCATTGGCTCTTTTTAAAAGTGCACGCCATTTAATATGCGTATTACACATAACGCATGGGTTAGGGGTACGACCTGCTAAATATTCTTCCACAAAATTTTCTACTACAAAATCACCAAACTCATCACGGATATCTAAAATAAAATGCGGAAATCCATTTTGAACGGCTGCTTGTCTAGCATCATTAAAAGAATCAATATTGCAACAGCCTGTTTCTTTAGAGCTGGTACTACTTCCACTGGTTGCATAATCCCATGTTTTCATGGTAATGCCAATCACTTCATAGCCCTCGTTATGGAGCATAAGTGCAGCTACGGTACTATCAATACCGCCACTCATGGCAACCAATACTTTTCCTTTCCGGCTCATAGAAATGCTTTTCAGGTGCAAAATTAAGCTAATCGGGGTCAAATGCCTAAAATCCGTGTATTTCACATGATTTACACCTTACGAAAAGCGAAATTTCACTCTTTTATCCATTTTACCGATATTTACCCAAAACACAATAGACATGATAAAATTATTAGCGATTGGAAATTTAGGAAAGGACGCCGTTTTAAACAACGTAAATGGCAAAAACGTAATCAACTTTACAGTAGCACACACCGAAAGATATAAAGATGCACAAGGCAATCAAAAAGATAAAACAACTTGGGTTGATTGTGCGTATTGGACAGATAGAACAGGTATTGCGCCGTATCTAAAAAAAGGTACGCAAGTATATGTAGAAGGAACACCAGATGTTAGAACCTACACCACACAAGATGGTAGAAATGGTGCTACACTTTCTGTGCGTGTTGCATCGGTTCAACTACTTGGTGCAAAGCCTAGCGAAGGTGGATCTGCTCCTCAATCTGCGCCTTCTTATGGTGGACAATCAAGTGCACCTGCTGCAGGTGACATGAATGAGTCTGACGATCTTCCATTTTAGTTAGAATAATATGCGTTCAATATTTTTTATTGTATTTGCTGTTTTATTTGCAGGCGCAAGTAGAGCACAGGATCAACCTGTATACACCGATGTACTCGTAGTAGGTGGAACCACGGGTGGTATTGCCGCCGCTTTGCAAACAGCAAAGATGGGCGCGAACACCGTTGTGGTAGAACATACACCATGGCTTGGTGGTATGCTTTCTGCGGCGGCGGTTAGTTGTACCGATGGCAACCACGAATTACGCAGTGGTATCTGGGAAAGTTTTAGACAAGCACTTTACAAACATTATAAGTCTACTAATTTGTTTACAGGTTGGGTGAGTGAAACTTGTTTCGAGCCCCATGTAGCCGATAGTATTTTTAAAGCATGGGTGCAGGCGCAGCCTAACATGAAAGTATACTATCATTGGTATTTTGATAAAGCTATTATGGAAGGCAATACCATTAAAGGTGCGGTGTTTGAAAATGTGCGTGGTCAAAAATTAACCGTGTACGCAAAGCGTGTGATAGACGCCACCGATTTAGGCGATGTATATGCGGGCGCAGGGGCGGCTTATGATTTAGGTACCGAATACAGCACCCAAAGTGGCGAAAAAATTGCACCTGGCAAATCAGATGTGATTCAAGATTTAACATGGGCGGCCGTTTTAAAAGATTATGGTAAGGGTGCTAATAAAACCATTGCCATGCCCCCTAATTATGACGCAACCAAATATTATTGTTCTACAGCAGATGCACCTTGTAATGCAAAGCCATATAGTTTGGGTACGCAAAAAGTACTCGAGTATGGCCGCGTAAAAACAACGGATGGTTCTTTAAAATACATGTTAAACTGGCCAGCATTTGGTAACGATTATTATATCAATGTCGTAGAAAAAAAGCCCATCGAAAGAGAAGCGCATTATAACGCAGCCAAAAATTTTACATTAGGTTTCATTTATTTTTTACAAACAGAATTAAAGCAACCACAAATTGGTTTTGCTACCGATGAAGTAAATGAAGGTATGGCCTATATGCCATATAATAGAGAGGGACGTAGGTTAAAAGGGAAAGTGCGTTTGAATATTGATCATATTGCTAAGCCGTTTAATTACAATTTATACCGCACTGGAATTTCTGTTGGAGATTATCCGGTAGACCATCATCATGCTCGTTACAACGGTAAAGTGCCACCTATACCATTTCCACCCGTACCCTCATTTAATATTCCACTAGGCGCATTGATGCCAGAAAAAATTCAAGGATTGGTGGTTTGTGAAAAAGGAATTAGTGTCAGTAATATCGCCAATGGAACCACCAGATTGCAACCGGTTGTTTTATTGACCGGACAGGCTGCTGGAATGTTAGCTGCTATTTCTTTTAAGCAAAATATTCCGGTACAAAATGTTTCTGTTACGGCGGTTCAAAAAGAACTCCTACAAGAAAAAGTTTACCTCATGCCTTATTCCGATGTAAAGCACACGGATGGCGCTTTTAAGGCCGTTCAGTGGATTGGTTCTTGGGGTATTATTAAGGGCATTGGAAAGTCTGTGGGTTGGGCCAATAAAACCTATTTTAAACCAGATTCACTAGTAACGTTTTCAGAAATTAGTGCTGGATTAAACGCACTAGTACCACTAAGTTTTTCCGAAAAAATTAAACCCAATGATCCGGTTACAACAGGGGTGCTATTTGAAATGATTGCTCGATTTAATAGCGCAGTTGCTAAACAAAGTAAAGCCGCACGCGCTAATAAATTATCTGGCAGTTTTGTTATTGCCGATCAAACTTATATCAATGCTGGGCTAGCTGTACCTGCTATTACAAAAACATTAACCCGCAAAGAAGCGAGTTTTATTTTGCATCAAGCTGCAAAAGGGTTGGACTATCTCGAAAAAGATTTATCGGGGGCCGTCTTTTTTAAATAATTATTCATGACTGTTTTTTCTTATAAACAATTATACAGTTTTACCGAGTCGGTTTTTTTGGCCATGGGTTGTTCTGCAAAAGATGCATCAACAGCAACCAAGGTTTTAATTGCTGCAGACTTACGCGGCATCGATTCACATGGTGTTGCACGCTTAAGTGGTTATGTGCGTTTGTGGGAAGCAGGTCGAATCAATGCTACGCCTAACATACATGTGGTGCATGAAACGCCTTCTACGGCTGTGGTTGATGGTGATGCAGGCCTTGGCCTAGTGGTTGCGCCGTATGCCATGCAAATTGCGATTGATAAAGCAAAGCAGGTAGGTACAGGCTGGGTGTCAGTTAAAAATTCAAATCATTTTGGTATTGCGGGTTATCATGCCATGATGGCGCTCGAACATGATATGATTGGTATGGCTATGACCAATGCAAGTGCACTGGTAGCGCCTACATTTTCGTCAGAAAAAATGCTGGGTACCAATCCTATAGCAGTAGCTATTCCGGCTGGTAATGAGCCTGCATTTGTTGCAGACATGGCAACTACTACTGCGGCCAATGGTAAACTAGAAATATTACAACGCAAAAATGCAGATGCTCCACATGGCTGGGTGCAAGATGCAAATGGTAATGATGTTACGGACGCTAATATTTTAAAAAAGGGTGGCGCGCTACTACCGCTTGGAAGCGATAGAGAACATGGTAGTCATAAAGGCTATGCGCTGGGTTCTATAGTTGATATATTTTCTGCGGTATTAAGTGGCGGTAGTTATGGTCCGTGGGCACCGCCTTTTCCTGCTTATATTCCGCTTCCTCAAAATATGCCTGGCGAAGGGCTTGGACATTTTTTTGGCGCTATGCGTATTGATGCATTTAGGCCTGCACAAGATTTTAAAAGCAATATGGACAACTGGATCACAAGATTTAGAAATGCCACGCCTATAGATCCGGCTCAAAAAGTACTCATTCCTGGCGATCCAGAAAGAGAGGCCCATGAAGTGCGTATGCAAACGGGCATACCTGTTGTAGATCCTGTAGTGCTCGATTTAAAAGAAGTAGGTACCCGTTTTGGTATTCAGCTCTAACATCCGTTAGCCGTTATTTTTTCTCTGATTTACCTACCTTTGCTCCGCAATTAAAAGCAGTCGATTATGAAAATAATGAAGTTTGGAGGTACAAGTGTAGGTAAGCCAGAACGTATGCATCAAGTATATGAACTCATTACCAAAGATACCGAATCTAAAATTGTTGTTTTAAGTGCACTGAGTGGAACCACCAATGCACTTGTAGATATTAGCAATAGTTTAAGTGCTGGAAATAAAACGGAGGCCAAACAAAAAATTGACACCCTAGAAGCGCATTACCATGCGTTTGTGCTCGATCTATTAAAATCAGAGGCGCTTATTGTAAAAGGGAATGCCATAGTAAAAGAACATTTCGAATTTTTAAACATCATCACTAAAATTTCATTTAGCGATGCACTCAATAAAGATATTTTAGCACAAGGTGAACTGATGAGCACCAAATTATTTTGTTGTTATTTAGAACAGCAAGGTCAAGATCATTTACTCCTTCCTGCACTTGATTTTATGGTGTTGGATCAAAACGAAGAACCTAATTTACCGCTTATTCGTTCTAAATTAACAGCGTTACTTGCTGCACACACCGATAAAAAAATATTTATTACCCAGGGATATATTTGTAAAAACGTTAGAGGTGAAGTTGACAATTTAAAGCGAGGCGGTAGTGATTATACAGCTTCACTTGTTGCTGCTGCTTGTAACGCTAGTGTATGTGAAATTTGGACTGATATAGATGGCATGCACAACAACGATCCGCGCATTGTAAATAAAACAGTAGCCATTGAGCAGTTGAGTTTCGACGAAGCCGCCGAGCTTGCTTATTTTGGCGCAAAAATTTTACACCCTACCTGTATTTGGCCGGCACAACAAGAAAATGTACCTGTTAAATTATTAAACACCATGCAGCCGGACGCTGCTGGAACCGTTATCACCAAAGAAGCAGGAAGCGAAGGTATTAAAGCCGTTGCTGCTAAAGATGGTATTATTGCTATCAAAATCAAAAGCAGTAGAATGTTACTAGCCTATGGTTTTTTACGTAAAGTATTTGAAGTCTTTGAAAAGTACAAGACATCTATCGATATGATTACGACTTCTGAAGTGGCGGTATCTGTAACCATCGATAACGATGTATACTTAGCTAACATTGTAAAAGAGTTGGAACCTTTTGGTAGCGTCGAAGTTCAAAAGGAGCAGAGCATTGTTTCCATTGTAGGTAATCATATTGCACACACAGATTCGGTACTTAAAAAACTATTCAATGCAATTGATGAAGTGCCCGTTACAATGGTAAGCTATGGCGGTAGTGCACATAATATTTCACTACTGGTACCAACTATCGATCGTACAAAAACACTTCAGTTAATTAACTCGGGCTTGTTTGGTTTGTAGCAGGTATCGCTTCAATAAACTGAAGGTTTCTAGTTATGCCTTCAAATTTTGAGCGCTGTAATGGAGAGTTTTTAAACACAGTTTTAAAACCTTCTTTGGTTAGGTTATTCCATTCTTGTAAACCAAAGGTTTCAATGGCTGTGTTGGGCGTAAATCCGGGCTCCTGGTGTTGTTTACTAAAGCGGTTCCATGGGCAAACGTCCTGACAAGTATCACAGCCAAACATCCAGTTGTCAAATTTGCCTTTCATGTCGGAAGGGATAATGGCGTCTTTTAATTCGATAGTAAAATAGCTGATGCATTTATTGCCTGCAATGGTTTTGTCTGGTAAAATAGCATCTGTGGGGCATGCGTCAATACATTTGGTACAACTACCACAATAATCTTTTGCAAATGGATCGTCGTATACAAGCGGTAAATCAACAATTAAAGTCGCAATAAAAAAGAAAGAGCCATCTGTTTTAGAAATCAAGTTTCCATTTTTTCCAATCCATCCAGCACCCGATTTTTGTGCCCATGTTCTTTCCAGTACAGGCGCAGAGTCTACAAATCCTCGCCCTACAATATCGCCTGCTTTTTGTTGGATGGCTTCCAGTAATTTGTTGAGCTTTTCTTTAATCACAAAATGATAGTCCGTGCCATAGGCGTATGTCGATATTTTTGGACTACCTGCAGGCTGCTTTTTAGGGCTATAATAATTTTGTGTAAGTGTTATGACCGACTTTGCGCCAGGCATTAATTTGGTAGGATCTACACGTAGGTCAAAATGATTTTCTAAATACTGCATCGATCCGTGCATGCCGGCGTGCAGCCATTTTTCTAACCTCCTGGCGTCTTCATCGAGGGGCGCTGCTTTTGCGATGCCGCAATGCGAAAACCCCAGCGATAATGCCGTTTCTTTTATAAGCCTAGTATGTTCTTGAATCAATGGCATTCAACTGTTATTG
>JAIYCS010000109.1 GCA_027487895.1 Sediminibacterium sp.
AATAAATCATACGGCGATCTAGAAATTTTAAAAGGCTTTGATTATACTTTTTCTAAGGGTGAAAGAGTGGGTGTGGTTGGTAAAAATGGAATTGGGAAGTCTACCTTCTTAAATATCATTCAGGAACTCGAAACGCCAACGAGTGGCAAGCTAAATGTGGGTGATACGGTGGTGTTTGGTAATTTTTCTCAAACCGGTCTTGATGTAAAACAAGATTTTAGGGTGATCGAATATGTAAAATCTTTTGCAGAGAGTTTCCCTCTGGCAAAGGGGGGAAGTATTAGTGCCTCGCAGTTTTTAGAATTGTTTTTGTTCCCACCCGATAAGCAGTACACTTATTTGTCGTCACTGAGTAGTGACAAAAAAAAGAGACTTCACTTATTAACCATCTTATTTAGAAACCCTAACTTTTTAATTCTAGATGAGCCTACCAACGATCTTGACCTTCCAACGCTTGCGGTGCTTGAAAGCTTTTTAACGGAGTATCAGGGTTGTGTTATGATTGTATCGCACGACCGATATTTTATGGACAGGCTCGTTGATCACTTATTTGTTTTTGAGGGTGGTGGTTTTGTAAGAGATTTTCCGGGGAACTATACCCAGTACCGTATTTGGCTTAAAGAACAGGAAACGGCAAAAGCAAATGGAAGTTCTAGTCCTACAAAAGCGGCTACTGTTGAGCCGGCAGCAACAATAGCGCCTGCTCCTCCAAAAAAGAAAATGACCTTTAAAGAGAAGCATGAGTTTGAAAAACTAGAAAAAGAAATGCCTGCCCTCGAAAAAGAAAAAGAGAAATTGACCACAGCACTCAGTGATGAGACGCTTAATTACGACCAAATAACAGCACTTGCAGATTCGCTAACGAAAGTTACACAGACTTTGGAAGAAATGGAACTACGCTGGCTGGAGTTGAGTGAGATGGCTGAATAGGACTATTGGTATTATTCATTTGCTGATAAATATGTACCAGGGTTTCAATGGCATTTTTACCTGTTTCGCCCATGTCGGTGCTAAAATCATTGACATATAAATCAATGTGTTGGCGCATCACAGCTTCGCTCATTTCTTGTGCGTTACAAGATACATATTCACTAATGGTAGGGTAATTGTTAAAAGCATAGGCTACACTTTTAGCAATCAGTTGGTCTACTTGTTGCAAGATGGGTTTTGCTATGCGGTTGCTTGCCACAATGCCACCAAGTGCAATTGGGCTTTTTGTTTTTGTTTCCCACTCAGCACCTAAATCTGTTATTTTATAAAGTCCTTTTTGTGCGTAGGTGAATCTGTTTTCGTGAATGATAACACCAGCGTCTACCTCACCAGATAAAACAGCGGCTTCTATTTCATTAAATACATAAAACGATATGTTTTTAGCATTTGGATACACGTAAGAAAATAGTAAATAGGCAGTTGTGTTTTTACCCGGAATGGCAATGCGTAAATGATTTACATCATCAGGGGTAATATTTGGATCTTTGCAAATTAAAAGTGGTCCAACACCAATTCCCATGGCACCTCCACTATTTAACAGGGTATGTGTTTCCAATAACAATGGCATTACGCCATAGCTGATTTTAGAGAAATCAAATCTATTTTCTAGTGCAAAATTATTAAGGGTTTGAACGTCTTCTAGGTGCACTTCAAAGTCTAAGCCTTCCGTGTCAATTTTTTTATTAACGAGTGCGTCAAAAATAAAAGTATCGTTCGGGCAGGGAGAAAAACCAAGACTAAACTTCATGACACTATTTATTTAAACTATTTTCTAATGCAGCTAAATAGGTAATTACATAAGCTTCTAATTGTTCAATCGATTCTTTGAGCTTCCATTTTGCTTTATTTCTTTCCCCCACATAATTTGATATGGCCCTTATTTGAATAAATGGCGTTTTGGTGAGGCCTCCAACATAATGTAGGGCTGCACCTTCCATACTTTCTAAAACAGGGTTATGTGCTTCAATTATTTCTTTGATTCGTTTTGCCGAGGTCGTAATTTCATTAATGGTAACGGCTGCTACTAAATCCGATTTTAAAACATTTAGCGACTTAATAGTAGGGTTCGTTAATTTTCTTTTTTTAAAAGGAGCTTCATTCTCTTTTTGTAAACCAGTTTCAAATAAATCTTTAAATCTGCCATTTTCACGCACGCCTATATCAGCAATTGATTCGGAGGCAACTATCATAACTTTTCCAAGGGGCTCCGCTTTAATATAGGAGCCGGCAATACCCATTTGAATGATCAAATCAGGCTTTTGGGTGGTAGTAAGTTGGGTAAGCTTTACGCCAGAGGCGAGCATACCTATGCCGGTTGCATGAAAGCTAATTTTAAGTTTACTTTTTTTGAAAACTTGGCTTGCTTTTTTTGCACAACCATCTAGTTCAAGGTTCGTGGCAGCTGTTATAATTACCCGCATAGAGTACAAAAATACTCCGATTCTGCCTACCTTTGCCAAAATATTGGTCAGATGGTTTATTTAACAAGACAGGAACATTTTAACGCAGCCCATAAATTATACAATCCCAATTGGTCTAATGAGCAAAACAACGCGGTATTTGGCGTTTGTGCAAACGAGAATTGGCATGGTCATAATTATGATTTGTATGTTACGGTTAAGGGCAACCCGGATCCGGAAACAGGATTTGTGTATGACGTTAAAAAGTTAAGTCAGTTAATTAAAAGCCAGGTAATTGATAAGTTAGACCATAAAAACCTCAATTTGGATGTGGATTTTATGACGGGTAAACTCTGTAGCACCGAAAATTTAGCTATTGCCATTTGGGAGCAATTGGCGCCACATTTGCCTAGTTCTGTAGAGCTTCATTGCATTAAACTCTATGAAACACCCCGCATTTACGTCGAATATTTCGGTAAATAGGGCATTTTTACTTTTTTTAGGGACATTCTAAACAAATTTACACGCGTCTTGTTATTATCTTTGACGTCAGGTTCTTTTGTTAATGTAGAACGCAAAAGGCAGGGCCACTTGATCAGCACACTTCTGAAACAGTGCCTAGCCATTAACAAAATCCTTACTTGATTTAATAATTTTTTATGTGGGTGTAAGTGTACGTCCCAAAAACAAGATCCCAACGCTTTAGCAATGGATAAACATAAAGTATCTGTTTTTAGAAAGGAGCATTTTAATGCAGCGCACCGTTTGCACAACAGCACATGGACTCCTGAAAAAAACAATGAGGTATTTGGTCTTTGCAACAATCCAAATTTTCATGGTCATAACTATGAATTGATTGTTCAGGTTACGGGCTATCCGGATCCTGAAACGGGGTATGTAATTGATACCAAAAAATTAAGTGATCTTATCAAACAAGAAGTGCTCGCTAAGTTTGATCACAAAAACTTAAATCTTGACACTACATTTTTCGCAACACTCAACCCAACTGCCGAAAACATTGCCGTTGTGATTTACGAAATCTTAAGAGCAAAAATTAATTCAACATTAGATTTAAAAATCAGATTATATGAAACAGAACGAAACTTTGTCGAATATCCATCTTAAGGATGGTAAGATTATTCTTACAGAAGAGGAAATTGATGCGGCAGGAGACAATCATATCAGTACTTCTGTGGATACCCCTATGCGTGCCGGTGCATTTGATCAATCGGAAGATGAAAAAATTGCAGCGATCGAAGAAAGGTTTGCAGAAATCATGGATATTCTTGGTCTTGATTTAACAGATGATAGTTTACGTGGCACGCCAAAGCGTGTTGCTAAAATGTACGTGAAAGAAATTTTCAATGGCTTAAATCCGGCTAATAAACCTAAGATGGCGCTATTTGAAAACAAGTACAAGTACAATGAAATGCTGGTAGAAAAAAACATTTCATTTTACAGTAATTGTGAGCACCATTTTGTACCCATTATGGGTAAGGCGCACATTGCATACATCAGCAATGGAACCGTGGTAGGGCTAAGTAAATTAAACCGCCTTGTAGATTATTTTGCGAAACGTCCACAGGTGCAAGAGCGTTTAACCATGCAAATTGCCAAAGAATTACAAAAAGATTTAGGTACCGATGATGTGGCTGTTTTAATTGACGCAAAACATTTGTGTGTAGCTAGTAGAGGAGTAGAAGATGATACATCATCTACAGTTACTGCTTTTTATGGTGGTAAGTTCAAAGACGAAAAAGTAAGAGAAGAGTTTTTACGTTATTTGGGTTTGAATACACAGTTTTAAGTACGCATTTATTTTTTAAACCCCGACATTAAAAGTGTCGGGGTTTTTTATTTACTTTGGGTCCTAAATCATTACTTATGAGTAAGCACGCGTATGTATTTCCTGGTCAAGGTTCTCAATTTATTGGAATGGGAAAGGCTTTGTATGAAAGTAATCCTGTAGCCAAAGAACTATTTGACAGGGCCAATACGATATTAGGTTTTGATATTAGTGAAGTCATGTTTAATGGCAGCGATGAAGCGCTTAAGCAAACGAATGTAACGCAGCCGGCTGTTTTTTTACATTCAGTGATTGCTTATAAAACACTTGAGCATGGTACGCCAGATATGGTTGCTGGTCATTCGTTGGGAGAGTTTTCGGCACTGGTTGCTAACGGTGTTTTGGAGTTTGAAGATGCATTAAAACTGGTTAGTATCAGAGCAGCTGCTATGCAAAAAGCATGCGAATTAGTGCCTTCAACAATGGCAGCAGTGTTAGCACTGGCAGATGATACAGTAGCTACTATTTGTGCAGAAGTGATGACTGAAACAAACGAAGTAGTAGTAGCAGCAAATTATAATTGTCCGGGTCAGCTGGTTATCAGTGGATCTGTAAAAGGAATTGAAATAGCCTGTGAGCGTATGAAAGCCGCTGGCGCAAAACGAGCACTGGTACTTCCTGTGGGTGGTGCTTTTCATAGTCCACTAATGGCACCCGCTCGTGAAGAATTAGCAGCTGCTATCGAAGCCACCAATTTTGCAAATCCAATTTGCCCGGTATACCAAAACGTAGTGGCTGCAGCAGTTACA
>JAIYCS010000079.1 GCA_027487895.1 Sediminibacterium sp.
ATTTCAATTTATTACCCCGATTTTTCATTAATTAAGTCAAATACTATGGTTTTTATTGGATTTTCTGTAATGTTTATCTCACTAACACTTACAATTGTTTCTCAAATCACTATGTCTAATTCTTGGAGAATAGGTATTGATTTAGATAAAAAAACGGAACTAATCACTATTGGGATTTTCAATTACTCACGTAATCCTATATTTCTCGGTATGGTCCTTTTTATGAGTGGAATATTTTTAGTCACTCCAAATATTCTAATCCTAATGATTGTTCTGTTAGGGTTCATTCTAATTGAATTTCAAGTTAGGTTGGAGGAGGAGTTTTTAGAAAAACAATTTGGAGAGGAGTATATTAAGTATAAAAAGGAGGTTAGGAGATACATTTAGTATCACATTATTTGACTACGAGATACACAAAATCTAACCTGAAAGTTCTTTACAAAAAACAAAGAACTTGTCATTAATACCCCATTTAATTGAACTAATTAGTGAATATGGTTTTACACTATGTTTTACACTAAATAAAAAACCCCTTGAAAATCAAGGGGTTAATTGTTTTTACGCGGACCGGACGGGACTCGAACCCGCGACCTCCGCCGTGACAGGGCGGCATTCTAACCAACTGAACTACCGATCCAAACCTCCAAAAACTACCTTTACAGGTCGTTTTCAGGACGGCAAAGATAAGGGTAAACACATTTCATAAACAAATCTTTTAAGAAAAATATTTGAACCCCTAATTTTACCGAAATTCGCAGCTATTATGCCACAGTACCCGAATAGACAATTTTTAGAATTTGAGACGCCCATTAAGGAATTATTTGAGCAAATCGAGGATACTAAAAAGTTACAAGAGAAGAACCCTAAAATAGATTATAGTAAAACGCTTGCACAACTAGAAGCATCTATTCTTGAAAAAAGAAAAGAACTGACTGTTTCATTAACACCATGGCAGCGTGTGCAATTAAGTAGGCATCCTGATAGGCCGTATACTTTAAAATACATCGACAAAATGTTTACCAATTTTGTTGAATTACATGGCGACCGCAATGTAAAAGACGACAAAGCAATGGTGGGTGGTTTTGCGCAACTCAATGGTGAAACCGTAATGGTAATTGGCCAACAAAAAGGAGCCAATACAAAAATGAGACAGCTCCGTAATTTTGGTATGGCCAATCCGGAGGGATATAGAAAAGCATTGCGTTTAATGCGCCTCGCAGAAAAATTTAATAAGCCAGTTATTGCACTTGTAGATACCCCAGGTGCGTTTCCCGGGCTTGAAGCAGAAGAGCGTGGACAAGGTGAAGCCATTGCCCGAAATATTTATGAAATGATCCGCTTAAAAGTGCCCGTAATTGTGGTTATTATTGGTGAGGGCGCAAGTGGTGGTGCATTAGGTATTGGTGTGGGAGATAGGGTGCTGATGATGGAAAATACTTGGTACACGGTAATTTCTCCAGAAAGTTGTAGTTCTATTTTATGGCGTTCATGGGATAAAAAGGAACTTGCCGCCGAGCAATTAAAACTAACGGCCACAGACATGAAAGGTTTTGGCCTTGTGGATGAAATTGTGCATGAGCCTTTAGGTGGAGCACATTGGGATTACACCGAAGCTGCCGAACTTTTAAAGACAGCTATTGTTAAAGAACTCGAGGTAATAAAACATATTGCCCCACAAGACCGAATTAACCAGCGCATCGATAAATATTGCAAGATGGGATTCTGGGAAGAAACAACCGCACAATAATAGATAATGACAGTACAGCAACAATTGAGAGGGACAGGCGTAGCACTTGTAACGCCATTTGCAAAAGATGGTAGTATAGATTTTACAGCTTTGGGTAAAGTTATTGATCATGTTATTAAAGGCGGCGTTGAGTATTTAATTACGCTTGGCACAACCGGTGAAACACCTACTTTAACCAAGGAAGAAAAAATTGAAATTATTAATTTCACCTTTAGCCATGTTGCTGGAAGGGTGCCTATTATTGTTGGTGTGGGTGGTAATAGTACCGCCGAAGTGGTAAGTGATTTACAAAAGTTTCCATTAGATAAAGCGGTTGCTGTTTTAAGTGCAGCACCTTATTATAACAAACCTTCTCAAGAAGGTATTTACCAGCATTATAAGGCTGTTGCGGCGGCTAGCCCTAAGCCAGTAATTTTATATAATGTACCTGGCCGAACAGGACGTAATATGTCTGCTGCAACTACGATTCGTTTGGCAAAAGATTGTCCCAATGTAGTGGCCATGAAAGAGGCCAGTGGCGATATGGCGCAGTGTATGGAAATTTTGCGTGATGCACCTTCTGATTTTGTGGTTGTTAGTGGCGATGATTTATTAGCACTCCCTCAAATTGCTTGTGGTATGCAAGGCGTAATTAGTGTTGCAGCCAATGCGTATCCTGCGGAGTTTTCAAATATGGTTCGTGCATGTTTAGCGGGCAATTTTGTAGAAGCAAAAAAAATCAATGATCCTTTAATTGAAGGATATGATATTATGTTTGCCGAAAATAATCCTGCAGGTGTAAAAGCATTTATGCATGAAATGGGATTATTGGAGAACGAAGTTCGTTTACCAGTGGTGCCGTTAAGTGAACCAGTTTACAGCCGTGTTAAAAACTACTTAGCGAAGTAATTATTTTAATAAAGCCTTAATTTCATTGAGTTTCATAAGTGCTTCGACAGGCGTTAGCTGATTGATGTCGATACTATTGAGCACCGTTCTAATGCTATCAAATGTAACGGTATGCTCATCAAAAATAGATAGCTGCACTTTAGTTTGTTTAGCCCCAGATTCTGCTAATTTTTGTGTTGGTGTATTTTCTTGTTGATGTTCTGTTTTGGCTTCTAATAGCGCAAGTATTTCATTGGCTCTATTAATGAGTGCAGGAGGCATGCCAGCCATGGTGGCAACATGAATACCAAAGCTGTGCGTACTTCCGCCAGCTGCCAATTTGCGTAAGAAAATTATTTTATTACCAACTTCTTTGTGTGTTACGTGAAAGTTTTTGACACCTGTTAATGAAGTTTCTAATTCATTTAATTCGTGGTAGTGCGTGGCAAATAATGTTTTTGGTTTTGCAGTAGCGCCATGTAAAAATTCTACAATACTCCATGCAATAGAAATACCATCGTATGTGCTGGTGCCTCTTCCAATTTCATCCAGTAGTATTAAACTGCGACTAGAAATATTATTGACAATACTAGCCGTTTCATTCATTTCCACCATAAAGGTAGACTCACCACCACTTAAATTATCGCTAGCGCCAACACGGGTAAATATCTTGTCCGTTAAAGGGATTTTAGCGGCCGTGGCAGGCACATAAGAGCCCATGTGTGCAAGTAGTGTAATAAGCGCCGTTTGTCTTAAAATGGCACTCTTACCACTCATATTGGGTCCGGTTAAAATAATAATTTGCTGTGTTGTGTTGTCAACAAAAATATCATTTGAAATATAGGGTTCACCTGGTGGTAAATTTCTTTCAATAACAGGGTGTCTGCTCTCTGTGAGATGTAGGTCGTAACCTTCGTGGATGCTAGGTTTGCAGTAATTTAATTGAATGGCATTGTTTGCAAAACAACAAAGGCAATCAAGTTGTGCAATGACCTGTGCATTTAACTGAATAACCGCAATATAATTTTGAAGGGTAGATAATAGGCTGTCAAATAATGCAATTTCAATCGCAATTATTTTGTCTTCGGCGCCCATTATTTTTTCTTCATATTCTTTAAGCTCGGGTGTAATGTAACGCTCGGCATTGGCAAGTGTTTGCTTGCGAATCCAAGTGTCAGGCACTTTGTTTTTATGAACGTTGGTAACTTCTAAGTAGTAACCAAATACATTGTTAAAACTTATTTTTAAAGAAGAGATACCGGTAGCAGCAGCTTCTCTTTGTTGGATGTTTACTAAAAAATCTTTACCACCCGTTGCAATGTTTCGAAGACTATCAAGCTCTGCATGAAATCCATCTTTAATAACGCCACCTTTGTTTGCAGCAACTGGAGGATTCTCTGCAATTTGCTGATAGATGGTTTCAACAATACTTGGAATGGGATCTAGTAGGGCAGCCGCGTCTGTAATTTTTTTATTGTTACTTTTTGATGCAGCTTCTTTTATGATACTAATTTGTTCAAGACCTCTTGCGAGTTGAACAACTTCTCTTGGATTGATCTTTTTTAATGGCACTTTACTCACTAGTCTTTCCATATCACCGCATGCTTTAATAGCAGCAGATAATGTGGTAGCAAATGGTTGGTCTTTTATGAGCGTTTCAACGGCGTCTAATCTATCATTGATAGCCGCCGTATTTTTTAACGGGAAAATTAACCAGCGACGCAGAAGCCTGGCGCCCATGGGGCTAACCGTATTATCAATAACTTTTAATAAATAATTACCCTGATCTACACCAGCGCCTAGTAATTCTAGATTTCTGATGGTAAAACGGTCCATCCACAAAAAGTCTTCACGTTCCATTCGCTGCACACCTGTAATGTGCTGCAGGTTTGGATGCTCAGTTTCTTTTAAATAATGTAAGATGGCACCTGCTGCATTAATTGCATGGGGTAGGGCCTCAATACCAAATCCTTTTAACGAATGGGTGTTAAAATGTTTGAGTAAACTTTCGGTAGCAAAAGCTTCATCAAAAATCCATGACTCCATGGTATAGGTATAAAACTTTGGACCAAATTTTTCAACAAATTGTTTTTGACAATTGCGTTGAAAAATAACTTCGGCAGGTTTTAAACCTTGTAAGAGTTTGTCTATATATTCGGTGTTACCTTCTGCAACAAAAAATTCGCCAGTAGAAATATCTAAAAAGGAAGCACCTAAACTATCTTCTTTATCTGAAAAATGTACAGCCGCTAAAAAGTTATTGCTGCCTTGCTCTAGTAATTTATCGGAAGTGGCAATACCTGGTGTCACCATTTCTGTAACACCTCTTTTTACAATACCCTTTACCGATTTTGGATCTTCTAATTGATCACATACTGCAACACGGTGACCGGCCTTAACGAGTTTATGTAAATAGGTATCAAGTGCATGGTGCGGAAAACCAGCCAATTCATTTTCAGAAGCAGAACCGTTATTTCTTTTGGTAAGTGTGATGCCCAAAACTTTTGATGCAACAATGGCATCTTCACCAAATGTTTCGTAAAAATCGCCTACTCTAAATAACAAAACAGCACCAGGATATTTTTGTTTAATAGCCCGGTGCTGTTGCATTAAAGGAGTTTCTGAAGCCGCTTTTGCCATAGGGGCAAATATAAGAAGCTACGGCTAATTTTTGCCTTTTCTAGGGAGCTTAGCGTCTCTTTGAGCGGTATTATAAGCAAAGGCTGCCACAATGGTTGCAATTTGCTTTAAATCGTCTTCTATCAGGTGGTCATACACGTCCATATTGCTATGGTGCGTTCTAGTATTGTACTCGATAGGATCCTGAATAAATTGAAAGCCAGGAAGCCCAATGCCATCAAATGCTTGGTGGTCTGTGCCGCCTGTTGTACTAATAGTAACCGTGTTTGCGCCAAGGTCTTTAAATGGTGCTAACCAACTACTAAAAATAGGGCCGCAAGCTTCGTTGCCTTGTAAATAAATACCTCTAATTTTTCCGGTACCATTGTCAATATTAAAATACCCCGAAAATTTATCGGCCGCAGCTGCCTGATCACCTGTAAAGGTTTTTTTAACGTAGCCTCTAGAGCCCAACAAGCCTTGTTCTTCACCACTCCATAAACCAATTCGAATGGTACGGCGTGGATTAACACCAATGGCTTTTAAAATGCGCATGGCTTCCATCATTACTGCAGATCCTGATGCATTATCTGTGGCACCTGTTCCTGCTTGCCATGAATCTAAATGCGCACCAATCATTACCACTTCATCTTTTAAGAGTGGGTCGGTTCCTTCTATTTCTGCAATAACATTATAGCCTTGTAAATCTTTGTCCTGAAAACTTGATTTTACATCGAGGTCAAAGTTTACAGGCGTTCCAGATTTAGCAAGTCTTAAAAGTGTGTTGTAATCTTCAACGCCAACAGCCATGTCTAAAAAATTAGCTGGATCTGTTCCTTTATACGCGCCACCGCCTTGTGCAAAAATGGTTCCGTCATGATTTCTGGTAGAAGTTGAAATCATGGCGAGTGCACCTTCATTAATAGCCATTGCTTTTAACAAGGCCATAACGCGTGCTGCACCACCACCGCCACCTGCGCGCATCGCATCACGCATTCTGCGCTGTGCTGCGGTATCGGTGGGAGCCGCTGCAGCTCTTGGTGCTGCTGGTTTTGCCGCTGCCATAGCAGCTAATTCTTCGTCGGTGTATCTTTTAGCATCAGCAGTAAAACTATGCTTGTACACATTTTGCTGATCCAGTATAATTATTTTTCCTTTGAGTTGTCCGCGGTATGCTTCTAATGCTGCAGTGTCTTTTGCATCTACTAAAAGTAAAGTTCCTTTTTTTAATCCTTTGGTTCCTGCAGTCCATGTTTTAGGCCAGGCCATTAAGGGTTTATAATAAGGTGCTGTTACAGCGAAATACATTTTTTCTAATTCCCAACCTTTACCAAATTCACCCCATGGTTCAATGGCTGCTTTTGCAACACCCCAACTAGTAAGTGTTTCTTTTGCATAATTGGCAGCTCTACTAAAGCCTGCCGAATTGGTTAAGCGACTACCACTTTTATCGGTTAAATTAAAAGCGATATCCATGACTTTAGAATGTTGTAATCCTTCTTGTCTAATTTTTTGCATCATGGCCTGGTCTACGGTTTCTTGTGCATGAATAGCCATTGGAAAGGCCAAGGCAACAAGGCAGCCAAGTTTAATGAGTTGTTTGTTCATATCAATTGTTTAAGGTTTTGCAATTAAAGTAGTTTCAATATAAGAAATCTTACGCTATACATTCACTTCTCTATTTGAGCGGTTAAAACTACCTTTGTGGCATGCGAAAACTAAGCATGGACGAGTTAGGCCGAAAATCCCTAACCGAATTTAAAGCGGCCCAAAAACAGCCCATTGTGGTGATTCTGGATAATATCAGAAGCATGCACAATGTTGGGAGCGTTTTTAGAACTGCAGATGGGTTTTTATTGGAGGGCATTATCCTTTGTGGTTTTACCCCGCAACCGCCGCACCGAGACATTCAAAAAACAGCTCTAGGCGCCACTGAGTCGGTAGATTGGTGGTATGTGCAAAACACCCTCGATGCTGTAATCGATTTAAAAAGCAAGGGGTATAAAGTATATGCGGTAGAACAGGCACAGGGTAGTATTTCACTAGAAAAATTTTCTGGCATGAACAATGCGCCACTCGCACTTGTTTTTGGTAATGAAGTAGAAGGGGTTGCTTTAGAAGTGATTGCTGCCTCTGATGGATGTATCGAAATTCCACAAGAGGGCATGAAGCACTCTTTTAATATTTCGGTGGCAGCAGGTATTGTACTTTGGGAAATGGTGAGAACCAAACAATCAAACATTTAATGCAGGGATTCCGATGGTAAAAAAATATTTAAGTTTAGTAAAATTCTCGCATACCATTTTTGCGTTGCCATTTGCATTTATTGGCTTTTTTATGGGCGTATTTTTTGAAGAGAAACAAAAAAGCATTCCTATGTTGGATGTGCTTTTGCAAAAACAAATGTTACAATTATTTTTATTGGTGCTCGTATGTATGGTTACGGCGCGTAGTGCTGCAATGGCTTATAATAGATACCTCGATAGGCATTTTGATGCTAAAAATCCGCGCACTGCTATTAGGGAAATTCCGAGTGGCGTCATTGATGCATCCAGTGCACTGAGGTTTGTAATTTTAAATGCGGTTATTTTTATTGCTGCTACTTATTGTATCAATCCTATTTGTTTTTATTTATCGCCGGTAGCGCTGTTTGTTATTTTATTTTATAGTTACACCAAACGCTTTACGGCACTGTGTCATATGGTACTTGGGCTTGGTTTGTCATTAGCGCCTATTGGTGCCTATTTAGCGGTTACAGGCACGTTTGCAATACTCCCTATTTTATTTTCTTGTGTTGTTATTTGTTGGGTGAGCGGTTTTGATATTATTTACGCCATGCAAGACGTTGATTTTGACGCCTCTCAAAATTTGCATTCAATTCCTACTTATTTAGGTAAAGTAAATGCGTTAAAGTTGTCGGTGCTATTACATGTTGTAGCCGCGGTGCTAGTAGTTGTAGCTGGTGTATTAGCTGGCTACGGATATTTTTACTGGGAAGGAGCCCTTGTATTTATTGGTATGTTGTATTACCAACACTCGATTGTTTCACCTACTAATTTAACCAAAGTAAATATTGCATTTATGACAGCCAATGGTATCGCAAGTGTTATATTTGGTGTGCATGTGCTGGTGGCATTATTTTTACAATAAAATTCATTACTCTTTTGGCTAGAATACTTTGCATCGATTACGGCGGAAAAAGAACGGGCTTAGCCGTTACAGATCCATTGCAAATTATTGCAACGGGCTTAACAACCGTTGACACCAAAGATTTACATGCTTTTATAAAAAACTATTTATTAACGGAAAGCATTGAGCTTATTTTAATTGGCGCACCACTTAGTTTAGACAATACACCCACACACGCAACGCCGCTGGTTAAGGCGGCTATTGGTCAGCTAAAAAGAACCTTTCCTGCTATTCCTATTCAAACCGTAGATGAGCGTTACACATCTAAAATGGCGGTTAAAGCCATGGTAGATATGGGTATGAAAAAAAAGGATCGACAAAATAAAAAAATGGTAGATGAAATAGCGGCTACCATTATGTTACAGGAATATTTAGCAAACCGTTAAGGTCTATTTTTGTTGATTGGCATAATTGGGGGTATTTTTGCAGCTTAATAGCCATTATTCAACAACTCAATTCTCATGATTCTTCCAATTGTAGCCTATGGGGCCCAAATTTTAAGAAAAGTTAGTGCTTCTATAGACGCTTCATATCCGGCGCTTCCTAAATTACTAGAAGATATGTGGGAGACCATGTATTCTAGCAATGGGGTAGGACTTGCTGCACCTCAAATCAATAAAGACATTAGGTTGTTTGTTATCGATAGCGCTCAAATATTTGAAAGTTTGGAGCCACACGAAATTGGTAAATACCCGGATGCCCCTGGGGTTAAAAAAGTATTTATCAATGCAAAAGTTATTGACTTAGCAGGTGAGGTATGGTCATACAACGAAGGATGCTTAAGTATACCTAATATCAGAGAAGATGTACCTAGGCACGAAACGGTTACATTAGAATACCAAGACGAAAATTTTAATACACACACCGAAACATTTAATGGCATAACAGCCCGTGTAATTTTGCATGAGTATGATCATATCGAGGGAAAATTATTTATTGATTATCTAAAGCCACTTCGTAAAAAATTACTCCAAGGAAAACTCAACGATATCTCTAAAGGCAAAACACGTATCGATTATAAAATGATTTTTATAAAATGATAAGATATACTTGGTTGTTGTTTTTGTTGATGGGAGGAGCAGTGCATGCACAAGACTCCACTATTGCAATAGATAACCAGTCTTTTACTTTATCTGAAGTAGTGGTTCGAAATAATTTTGATTACAAAGCAGTACTCGCTGCTATCAAACAGGACACTACATTTTACAAGGCCTTCAGAAACCTTCGCATCATTGGATTTTCTTCTTATAACAGTATTCAAATGCTTGATAAAGAAGGCGCCGTTAAAGCTTCTTTAAATAGTAAAACGCGTCAAAACCATGTTGGTAACTGCCGAACCATGGATATTTTAGAAGAGCAAACCACCGGCAATTTTTATTCGGCTACTGGCAAGTACAATTACCTCACACCAGAATTATATGCCAGTTTATTTTTTACCAAAGGAAAAATTTGTGGCGAAAATAATATTGTAAAGGGTCGTAACTTATTAACGAGTAGTAAGTCTGGTATGGAAAAGCACAAAGACCAATTAAAAATGCTTTTTTTTAATCCAGGAAAAAAAATCCCAGGCATCCCGTTTATTGGTGACAAACTCGACTTGTATGACGAAGCTGCACATGAGCTTTATGATTACCGCCTAGATGTGGTGGATTATAAAGGAACACTTTGTTATTTGTTTTCAATCAAACCAAAAGAGAGTCTTGGTTTTTTTAAGAGTGACCGTGTGGTAGTGGATCAAATGAATACTTGGTTTGATCTAAAAACCCTAGAAGTGTTAGGGCGTAATTACGCCCTAAGTTATAAAGCAGGGGTCTATGATTTTGATGTTTCCATGGAAGTAGAAATGACCAAATTTAATGGACTCACGGTTCCAAAAACACTCAGGTATAAAGGCAACTGGGATGTGGTTTTTAAAAAACGGGAACGCGCCATATTTACCGCTACACTATTTGATTACAACTAGGGCTGGTAAATTAGTATGGCTAGGCTAAAAACTGGTCATGAATATAGTCTACAACCTCAATTAAGCTATTATTTTGATGGTATACTGCTAGTTGTCTGTCGGCGCCTGTGCCTGCCTTAAATAGGCTGTCAATATCCGATAATGTGTCTCTGCTTCCTAAGTCATTAAGGGTGTCATCTACAAAGTCTAATAGCTCATAAATAAGCGCCTTGGTTTCAACTTCTGTTTCTTTACCAAAATCAATTAATGTTCCTTCAATACCATACCTGCTAGCCCTCCATTTATTTTCATTGATCAGCGAGCGCTGGTAATTCATGAAATTTAAATTTTGATGCCTTAGCTTATATATTTTAGCACAAATGGCCTGAAACAATGCAG